>JALSPT010000133.1 GCA_026985785.1 Anaerolineales bacterium | reverse complement strand
CCTCGTTCCCCATCCTGGCAGGAGGTGGCGCGATGCGCGCAGTGGATGTCATCATCAAGAAGCGTGACCGTGAAGAACTTACCACCGAGGAAATTCAGTTTTTCATCGCAGGCTACACTCGCGGCGATATCCCCGACTATCAGGCTGCGGCGTGGGCGATGGCCGTGCTGCTCAACGGCATGACGCCGCGCGAAACCACCGACCTTACCCTCGCGATGGCGCATTCGGGCGACGTGCTGGACCTCTCCGGCGTGGTCAAAATTGCGTTGGACAAGCACTCTACCGGCGGTGTGGGCGACAAGACCACGCTGGTGGTGCTGCCGATGGTGGTCGCGGCGGGCATTCCCGTGGGTAAGATGTCGGGGCGCGGCTTGGGCTTCAGCGGGGGCACGCTGGACAAAATGGAATCCATCCCCGGCTATCGTACTGACCTGACTACCGACGCATTTTTGGAGCAACTACGCTCGGTGGGCATCGTGCTTACTGGCCAATCCGCCGATCTCGCCCCCGCGGACGGCAAACTCTACGCCTTGCGGGATGTGACTGGCACGGTGCCCTCCATTCCCCTGATCGCCTCGTCGATCATGAGCAAGAAGATTGCCGCCGGGGCGCAGGGCATTGTGTTGGACGTCAAGGTGGGCAATGGGGCGTTCATGCAAACGCTGGACGATGCCCGTGTCCTGGCCGAACTGATGGTCACCATTGCCGAGCGGGTGGGACGGCGGGCTATTGCGCTGCTTTCGGATATGAACCAGCCGCTGGGCTTTGCGGTGGGCAATGCGCTGGAAGTGCGGGAGGCCATCGATACCCTGCATGACGGTGGCCCGGCAGACTTCCGCGAGCATTGCCTGATGGTGGCCGCGCACATGCTGATTCTGGGCGGGGCGGCGCGCAACGAAGCCGAGGGGCGGGCATTGGCCGCCCGGACGCTGGCCGATGGCAGCGCGTGGGCGGTCTTCCGCCGCCTGGTGGCTGCCCAGGGCGGCGATGTGGCCTACGTCGATGACCCCAGCAGGCTGCCCGCCGCGCGCCTGCAGGAGCCGCTGCCTGCGCCCTCCGATGGTTACCTGGCGGCGCTGCACGCCCGCACCGTGGGAGAGGCTGCTGTGGTGTTGGGTGCCGGGCGGGAGAAGAAGGGCGACCCCATCGACCACGCGGTGGGTATTGTGGTGCACAAAAAGGTGGGCGACCCCGTGGCCACCGGGGAGCCGGTGCTCACCATCCACGCCAACGACCCTGCCCGCCTGGCCGAAGCCAGGGCGATGCTTGCGCAGGCTGTGCAGATCAGCGCCGAGCCTGTACCGCCGTTGCCGCATTTCTACGGTGTGGTCGGAGCCTGATTGTCGGTGCCCTGGCTGCGAAAACTAAAAGCCCGCCGCATGGGGCGGGCTTGGTTTTTGCCGGGGGTGATGTTCAATACAGCGGCAGGGCAATTTTGTCGGTCACCAGCAGGCAAAACGTGCCCAACATGCACATGGAGAGGAAGAAAAGCACGGCCAACACAAAGCGTTGTACCGGTGTCATGCCAAATACCAGATCGTTCTCCTCTGCCACCGGGTGGGCTTCTTCTGACTGTTCGTCCTCGACTTCTTCCTCGAAGTCCCCGAGATCGCGAAAATCATCCAACATGATGGCCTCCTCGACACATGAGTGCGGGTATCCTAAGTTTAGGGCAAATCGGCAAACCTGTCAACAACCGTGCAACTCGCTTGCCAAAAGGGCCTTTCCCCCACCGCAACGGGTATAATTTGCGCCGTCCGTTCATCGCGTGCAAACGCTAATCTTGCTCAGGAGAACGCAACCATGCCAACCTATCGCCTTGCCTTTCTTGGGTTTGGAAACGTCGGGCGCGCTTTGGCTCGCTTGCTACTGGAAAAGCGGGAGGCGCTGCGCGTGGCGTATGACATCGATTTCGTCGTCACCGGCATCGCTACCGGACGGCACGGGCGGGCGGTGGCGCCGGAGGGGATTGACCTCGCAGCGGCGCTGGCGCGGGCCGAATCTGGCGAGTCGCTGGCCCCTTTGGGCACCGAGCCCGAACCGCCAAGCGGGCTGGACTTCGTCCAGGCTGTGCCCGCCGATGTGCTGTTCGAGAACACCCCGGTCAACTACGAGCACGGCGAACCGGCGGTGAGCCACATCCGCGTGGCTTTGGAGCGGGGAATGCACGTTGCTACGGCCAACAAAGGGCCGGTCGTGCATGCTTACCATGATCTGACCGCCCTGGCCAAGCGGCAGGGACGGCGCTTTTTCTTCGAGTCGGCGGTCATGGATGGCGCGCCGATTTTCTCCCTGTTCCGTGAAACGCTGCCCGCTGCCCGGCTGCTGGCCTTTCGCGGCATCCTCAACTCGACGACCAACCTCATCCTCAGCCGGATGGAAACCGAAATGGAGACGTTCGCCCAGGCGGTGGCCTATGCGCAAAGCATCGGCATTGCCGAGACCGACCCCAGCGGCGATGTGGACGGCTGGGATGCGGCCATCAAGGTCGCGGCGTTGGTCACCGTGCTGATGGGGATTCCTCTCACGCCCCAGCAGGTGCAGCGGCAGGGCATTCGGGAGATTACCCGCCAACGGGTGATGGAGGCCGCGGCACAGGGCCGACGCTGGAAATTGGTCTGCGAAGCCGAACGCACGGAAGATGGGGTACGAGCGTCGGTTGCGCCGCAACTGGTTGGCCCGGATTCTCCCCTTTACGGTGTGATGGGCACTTCTTCGGTGGTGACCTTCCGCACCGATGTGCTGGGCGACCTTTCCGTGCGAGAGGACAACCCCGGCCCGCACACCACGGCTTACGGCTTGCTGGCCGATTTCCTCAATGCGGTGCGCCGAGGCTAACGCAAGCCCGGAAGCAAATGGACGGTCATCGTGCCATTTTCCAGGTCGATGGCGAGCACGACCTCTT
>JALSPT010000132.1 GCA_026985785.1 Anaerolineales bacterium | reverse complement strand
TGCTCCGGGCGGAGGTGGTAGTGGCTTTGCAGGAGGTTCCTGTCCAGGCCATGTTGCCATAGCCAGCGGTCGAACGCGAAGAGTTTTTCTTCGCGTGTCATGGGTTTGCCCCGCGTGATCCCATTGGCATCGCGCCGATAGCCGCAAATGGGGCAGTGTTCTACCGGCAACGGAAAGGTGGCATCCGTTGGCAGCCACACCTCCATCAGGCGAAAGCCACAATGTCGGCATACCTGATAGGTGTGTTCTTCTTTCGTTCGCGGTGGTGCAGCATGAATGCTGGAGATGGGAAGCATGGTGTTTTCTCTAAAACGCGGGCTGGGCAGGCTAAAGTGACTTGCAGTGGTGTGCACATATTATAGTAGGGAGATGCTCTTTTTGTATGACGCTTGTGTTGCAGTTGTGTGTGAAGGGCGCAATGGTTCTGTTACGTTGAGCATCTCCCGTTGCTGATAAAATAGGAAAGCGTGGTGAACTTTGTGGAGGTTTGATTATGGCCGTAGTGCTTTATATTGAGGACGATCCGTTCAACCGTTTATTGATTCGGCGAATTCTGGCGGCGGAAGGCTATGAGGTGTTGGAAGCCGGTAATGCGGAAGAGGCGCTGGCCGTTTTGGCCGAACGGGTGCCGGATCTGATTTTGATGGATATCAACATGCCCGAGGTGGATGGGTTTACGCTCACCAAACACATTAAAGGCCATCCGGTGTGGAAGCATGTTCCGGTCGTCGCGTTGACGGCCAACGTGATGAAGGGTGACCGAGAGCGCGTGCTGGAAGCCGGGTGCGATGGCTACATTCAGAAACCGGTGGACGTCGACGCCTTGCCGCGCCAGATAGCCGCTTTTTTGCCCCCGGATACTGCAGGCTGAGGAGAGCGAGTATGGCCGAGGAAAACACCACCCCCATCCGTGGGAGCAAGCGCCGTTTGCCGGAAAATCCTGACGAGGCCGTTGTGTTGGTGGTGGAGGACAACGTCGCGAATTTTGTGTTGATCGCCCGGATGTTGGGGTATATGGGCATTCATTGTGAATGGAAGACGAGTGGTTATGAAGTGGTAGAGTATGCCGACACGTTGCCGCGGGTTGACCTTATTTTGATGGATATTCGCTTGCCTTATGAGGACGGCTACGGCGCACTGCGCAAAATCCGCTCTTCACCTACGTTGAAGGACACCCTGGTTGTGGCGGTGACGGCGGAGGCCAGCCGGGAGCAGATCAACAAAGCCAAAGCGGCGGGCTTCGATGGCTTTATTGGGAAACCGTTGGATCCGGATCGCTTTCCTGACCAGATTCGCCGCATTCTCCGAGGCGAGCCCGTGTGGGAACTGTGAGATGGAGTTTTTTGCATGAGCGATACACAACCGAAGTCTTATCCCTCGACGTCCCGCGTTTTTCGCGGGCGCTTGGCGCGCCGAATGGTGGCGATTTTGTTGCCTGCGGTGCTTGTGCCGGTACTGGTCATTGGTCTGGTTTTAACCTATAAAGCCCAGGGGTATTTGCAACAGCAGCTGGCTGAGCAATTGCATCAGGCTGAAAGCGAGATGCGGGGTGAGATCAATGACCAATTGTTGGCAAAAAGTGCCCGGATTGACGCCATCTTGCACCGGCACAAATTCATTGCCGCGGCTCACCAGCTGTTGACGCGTGGTCACTATGAGCCGCGCTTTGCCGCGGCTCAACAGGAAGTGCTCTCCGATCTGGAAGATATCAATCGTTATGAGACGTACCCCCTTTTCAACGACTTTTTTATCCTGGATACGGATTTTGCCATTTTGGCCAGCAGCAATCCTGCTTGGGTGGGGTTGCAGGTGAAGGAGAGCCCCTTGGCAAAAGTCATTGCCCGCTTGAGCGGGCGCTCGCTCCAGGGGATGGGGGGGATTGAATGGATGGGAGCGATTGCTCCCACCACTGAGGCTTTTGCGCCGGATGTTTTTGGAGGCGTTCATTTTCCTATTTACAATTACTCGCCTTTGCCTTCCGAAAGGCAGCGGACGTTCCTTTTTACGGTGCTTTCCTATAAAGATGCGTTGAGTGGTAAAAGTATGTACATTGTGGGGGTTTCGGAGGAACTGGCTATGGAGCGGCTGTTGAGGGGGCTGGCGCGTCGTTACCCTGGCAGTCGTGCTTTCTTGCTGCTTTACGACGGCACTTACCTCACCATTGACCCTGTAACCAATGCGTTGACAGCATATCCGGCGCCCTCGGTGTTCCAGACGCAGGGCTTCCGCAGCGCGAATGCTGCGGTGGATAGTGAATACACTTCCCCGATTGAGGGGCAAAAAGTGTTTGCCGCAGCCCAGTGGGTGCCGATGTTGAACGCCGCCATTGGCATGGAATTGCCGAGGACGCTGTTGACTCGTCGCTCCCACGAACTGACCCCTTACGCATTGCAATCGTTGCTTTTGTTGGTGGTTTTGCTTGTGGCTGTTGTTTGGGGAGTAGCCACTTACATCACGCGGCCGATCTTGCGAATTGCCGAGGTAGCCCGACGATTTGCGGAGGGGGATTGGCTGATGCGGGCACCCGTAGAGCGCGGTGATGAGATTGGCCTTTTGGCTCATTCCTTCAACTATATGGCCGATCAGTTGAGCGACTTTTATCGCTCGCTGGAGGCTCAGGTGGAGGAACGCACGGCACAGGTGCAAACGGCTGCTGAAGTGGCGGCGTTGGCGACTTCGGCGGTGGATTTGCGCGAGATTTTGCGTCGCAGTGTGGCGCTGATCGTCGAGCGCTTCCCGCAGTATTATCAGGCCTCGGTGTTTTTGCTTGATGAGAGTGGTTATGCTGTGTTGGAAGAATCCACCGGCCCTGCGGGTGAGGAAATGAAGCGTCGCGGCCATCGTCTGGAGGTGGGGGGCAATTCCATCGTGGGATGGGTCGCTGCTCACGGGCAGCCGCGCGTGGCTTCGGATGTTAGTGAAGAGGTCGTCCATTTCAAAAATCCCCTCTTGCCGGAAACCCGCTCCGAGGCGGGGATCCCCTTGATTGTGGGGAATCAGGTGTTAGGTGTGTTGGACGTCCAGAGCAAATCGCCCGATGCTTTTGATGAATACAGTGTGGAAACGCTGCAGGCCTTGGCCAGCCAGTTAGCGGCTGCGATTTACAATGCCCGTTTGCGTGAACAGGCTGAGGCTGGGCGAGGCGAGGCTGAGGTGCTTTATCGCATTGTGGGCGAATTGGCCAAAGCCGAAAAAGAGAGCCAGATTGTGGAAATCGGTGCCAAGGCCGTGACGCAATTGCCGTTCATCGGTGCAATGTTCGTCCGCCAGCCTTTGACCGATGAGATGGTGTTACGCGCGGCTCATCATCCTCAGAAGGGCTTTCTGACCCCGAATGTGGACACGCTGGGGCTCGCGTCGTCGGAGTTGAGGCGTTACCTGCCGCGCAACATGCCCTTGCTGATACACGATGCGGAGCGAGGTGGGACGGTTCCTGGGGCGTTGTTGCGCGCTGCAAAAGCACTTGGCTGCCGTTCGGTGGTTTTTCTGCCGGTTTATAACGGTGATGTATTGGCGGCGACGTTTATGGTGGGAGATGAGCAGCCCAATGCTTTGAGCGTGTCGCGCGTCGAAACTTATGTGACGCTGGCCGACGTGGCGGGTGCGGCGCTGGAGCGGGTCGGTGCGCTGGAGGAGGCTGGTCAGCGGTTGCAAGAATTCCGCATGTTGGTCGATTTGGGGCAAAGCATTGCCGAGGCGACGACGCCGGAGGCATTTTATGAGGTGCTGCGGGCACAAATTGCCGAGATGTTTGGTGATATTGGCCTCGTTGTCGCTTTGTACGATCCGTTGCGGCGGATGATTACGGTGCCTTACGCTTATGAGCAAGGTGGCAATGTGTTGCAGATCGAGCCTTTTCCCTTGGGAGAAGGGTTGATTTCTCACGTCATCAATACCAGGCGGCCTTTGTTGATTGCGGAGAACATGGAAGCGCAGGCCAAAGCCCTGGGCGCCAAGATCGTGGGGAAGCCGGCCAACTCGTGGTTGGGTGTGCCGTTGATGGTAGGCGAACGCTTGATGGGCGTGTTGGTGTTGCAGCACACCGAGCGAGAACATGCCTTCAGCGAACGCGACCTGGACTTTGTGGAGGCAATTGCCACCTTGGTGGCGTTGTTGCTGAGCAAGGTACGGATGATGACGCAAATGGAGACGGCGCATCGGCGTGAGCAGACGTTGTTTGGCATTGTGCAACATGCGCAGCAGACGGATGACGTGGAGCAGATCTTGTCGTATGCGCTGGGTCAACTGACACGGGTTTTGAATGCTCGCCGCGGCGCGGTGCGGCTGCGTCTGGACCGTCTGCAGGAAATGGAGAACGGCACTTCTTGAGGAGAGACCGGATGACCATAATGCCTACAACAACACCGTTGACGAAAGCATTGGACTTCCGCCGCCGGGTTTTGGATATTTTGCTCTGGGTCGCTTGGCTGGGGGCCATTGGGGTTGGCGGCGTCAACGTTTTCTATGCCTTGCGAGCAGCGCAATACGGCAGGGCGGCGGGGTATGTGGCGGCAATCGTCTTTGTTGGCCTGTTGATTTTGGCTGGCCGCTGGGAGCAAGCATACGCCTGGCGCGTATGGGGCATGTTGGCGGTGCTGTATGCCGTAGCCGTGTCGGCGTATCTGGGTGTGGGCGTTGGGGGGGATGGGCGCGTGTGGTTGATGGGTGTGGTGGTCATCGGGGCGGTCTTGTTGCCCCCTCCGCATAACTACCTCAACTTTGTCGGCGCATTGGCTTTGCATTTTGCCTTGGGATATGCGATATCGCATCACATGTTGCCCCCTCCACCCAATGAGCTTCTGGTGAACTCGCTGTTGTTTTCGGCCTGGACGCGTACCGGCGTGGCGGTGGTTGCCATCGCTGCCATTGTGTTGGTCGTCGTGTCGTTTTACCGGAGCAATTTGGAGAACGCTTTGGAGGAAAGCCAGCAACTCAATGTGGCGTTGGAAGAGGAGCGTCGGCGCTTGGAAGCCCGAGATAGGGAATTGCAGCGGCGGTTGGACTACATTGCCACGGCCAGCGAAATCGCACGCATCATCAATACGATCCTCGACCCGGATGAGTTGCTTGAGCGTGTCGTTAACTTGGTGCGCGACCGGTTTCAGTTGTATTACGTGGGTATTTTCCTGGTGGACGAGCGTGGCGAGTATGCGGTCCTCAAAGCGGGGACAGGCGAGGCGGGGCGCAAAATGCTGGCGGAAGGCCATCGATTGGCCATTGGCGGTGCTTCGATGATCGGGTGGGCAATTAGCAATCGCAAACCACGGATTGCGATGGATGTGGGCGAAGAAGCGGTGCGTTTCGTGAACCCTCACCTTCCTTTGACGCGTACCGAACTGGCGCTTCCCTTGATCAGTCATGGGGAGGTTTTGGGAGCCATGACGGTACAGTCGGAGCGTGCTCAGGCTTTTGACCAACACGACCTTTCGGTGCTCCAAAATATTGTGGATAACCTGGCCGTGGCGTTGTACAATGCCCGGTTGTATCAAGAGAGCCGTCGGGGGCTGCAGGCCCTGGCGGAAAGCCATCGCCGGGTGTTGGCAGAAGTGTGGCAGGAAATGGAGGTCTCAGACCTGGAAGTGGCTGTGGAACAACCGGAGCAAGGGGAGGAAGCGAGGGCTGGGGGGGCAACGGCATACCGCCTGCAAGTACCCGTGGAAGTTTACGGTGTCTCGTTGGGCGAATTGGTGCTCGAAAGTTCTACCCCGTGGAGTGAGGAAGATACGGCTTTTGCCAAACAGGCAGCCCGCCAGTTGGCCGTGTCGCTCGAAAATATTTATCTTACCTATAAAAACCGTCAAAGCGCTCAAGAGGATCGTCTGTTGGGTGAGCTCACTGCTCAAATCGGAAGTTCTTTGGAAATGGATGAAATTGTCCAAACGGCGTTACGTCAGTTGCGCCAGGTGCTTGGCGTGGAAGAAGCGGAAATCCATCTGGTGGGCGCGGCAACAGAGGAGTAAATGGAGATGGCACGTCTGGCAGAGCAATATCGAACCGAGTTCGAATCGTTGTGGCATCGTTTTTTGCGCTTTGCGTGGCTTGTGGCCGTGTTGTTGGTGTTGAGCGGCGTGGGGCTTTCCGTCTGGTTGTATCGTGTTCACCATTTGTCGGTTGCTCAAACTCAGGTTTTGGAGGTGGAAGCGACCACGGCGCACGCCATGCTGGATGCCTATCGGTTGATGGACGCCTTGGACCGCGCTTACGACGCGCAAGATGCACAATATCTGGAGGCGCAACTTTCACGCTGGTTGGATGCGTTGCGGAAAGATGAGAACGATTTGGATGCTTTGCGGGAGAACTTGCCACAAAATTCGGCGCTCAGTGCATCTCTTCTCCATATGAAATCGTACCTGAAGGATGAATATACCTTAGGGCAAACGATGGTCGCGGCTGCCAAAGTGGGGAATTGGCCCTCGGCTAAGATTCGTTTGCGAACCTTGAAAATTACCCATCGTAAACTTTTGCTGGCAATGCAGCAGGCTATCCAGGAAAGCGAGCAATACCGGCGGGCGCAGTTCCAAGATCTGCAGCGAGCGATGCGCCATGGCTCGCTGGCTTTGCCGATTGCCACGGTGGTGGCTCTGGTGCTCTTGGCGGCGGCGGCGGTCGAAACGCGACGCTTGGTGATTCAACCCTTGAACGAGCTTGTTCGGCAGGTGGATGCTTTCGCGGAGGGAGATTTTACCCAGCGCGTGACGCTGAATCGGCAGGACGAAATTGGTCGTCTGGCGCACACTTTCAATTTGATGGCCGACCGAATTCAGCAGTCGTACCAGGCCTTACAAGAAGAGGTGGAGCGACGAACACAAGCCCTGCAACGCCGTACAGCGCAGTTGCAGGCTGCTACGGAGATCGGGCGGGCCGTTTCTGCTTTACGGGAAGTGGACGAACTTCTCGCTGAGGCATCCCGCTTGATTGCTCAGCGTTACGGTTACTATCACGTCGGGGTGTTTCTCACCCAGGAAGGGAGCAACGAAGCCCTTTTGCGGGGGGCTTATAACCGCCAACCAGAGGTTGCCCAGCGTTTGTTGGCCGCAGGATACGCCATTAGCATTTTGGGGGAAGGTGTTGCCAGTCGGGCGTTGGCCACCGGGCGGCCTCACGCGGCGCAGTTTGGCGAAGGCGAGTATCCGCTCGAGGCGCTACCTGCCACGCGGGCGGAGCTTGCGATCCCTTTGCGCAGCGGTGAAGAAATTTTGGGCGTGCTGGATGTGCATATGGATCAGGCGGGGGCTTTTTCTCCAGAGGATATTACGGCTTTGCAGGCAGTGGCCGATTTGCTTTCGATTGCTTTGACCAACGCCCGCTTGTTGCAGGAAACGGAAAATGCCCTGAAGTCGGCCCGGCAGGCTTACGATGCGTTGGCTCGGCGGAGCTGGCAACGATATTTGCGAGCGCGCCGTGTATTGGGATATCGCATCGGCGCCAATGAGCAAATTCAACCGGTCGCGGCGGAGGAGCCGCTTGCCGTTGGGGAGGTGCCATCGGAGCCGGAAGAAGTTGTGGAAGCCGAAAACGGCGCTGAGGGGGAATTGGCTCTGTCCGAGGGTAAATCGTCTCAGAAGGCTCGCTACTTGTTGCGTTTGCCGGTGCGGGCACGCGGACGGGTTGTGGCGCTGGCGCATTTGCGTAAGAGCACTCCCTGGAAGCCCGCAGAAAAACGCTTGTTGCAGCGCCTGGCTGAGCGGGTGGGCATAGCCATGGAGGCTGCCAGCCTATACGCCCAGGCACAGCGCAGCGCGGCGCAGTTGCAAATCGCTGCTGAGATTGCCCGCGACGCCAGCGCGACGCTCGACCTGGATGAACTGCTGCGTAAAGCAGTGCATTTGGTCAAAGAACGGTTTGGCTTTTACCATGCTTCGGTTTTCTTGCTGGATGAGAGGGGAGAATATGCTTATGTGAGAGAATCCACAGGCGAAGCAGGGCGCCACTTGAAGGAGCGACGTCATCGCCTCGCTATGGGGTCGCATTCGGTGGTGGGGCAGACTCTGGCGCGCCGTGAGGTGGTGGTCGTCAACGATGTCACCAAAAGTGATATCCATCATTTCAATCCCTTGTTGCCGGAGACGCGCGCCGAGGTGGGCATTCCTCTTCTGGTTGGGGATGAACTGATTGGCGTGCTGGACGTCCAGTCGGCCCAGGCCTATGCCTTTGGCGAAGAGGACATTCGGGTGTTGCGCATTTTGGCCGACCAGTTGGCCATCGCGGTGATCAATGCTCGTCTGTTTGCTGTCACGCGTGCTTTTGTGGAGCGTTCTCAGCGCATTCGTGAAGTCACAGCTGCGGTGGTGACTGCTGGCGGATTGCAAGAGGCATATCGGGCGGCTGTGGAGGGGATCGCCCGTTTTCGCCCGCGCGATGTGGTGAGCTTGTGGGTGCCGGATAGACGAGCGCCTTCGACGGTGATGGTGTTGGCGGCGGTGGCGGGGAAAGCAGCGCCGACGTTGGTGGAAAGCCGCCCGCGCCGCTCGGTGGACGGCGACCCTCTTTTTGCTCAGGTGGTAGCCAACAGGCAGGTGATGCGGGTAACAGGCGGAACCCATTCCACTTGGCACCCCCTGTCAAGCGAGAGTCGCGCGGCAATGCTGGTGCCTATCATATATGCTGGGGAGCTTTCGGGGGTTTTGATGCTTGAGTCGGCGCTTCCAGGTGCCTATGAAGAGCAAGACCTGACGATGAGCCAAGAGTTGGCGAGTAGCCTTGGCGCGGTGTTTGCCAACGTGGGTTTGTTGGAGCAGGTACGGGAACACGCCCGGCGGCTGCAGTTGCTCTACGAGATTACCGCTGCCGCTGCTTCTCAGGTGGATTTGAGCGCTCTGTTGGCCGATCTGACCCGGCGCTTACAGGAGGGGTTCGATTTGCTCCATTGTGGTGTGGTACTTTTCGACGAAAACGGCCAGACCGGGACGCTGGTCGCTTCGGCCTCGGCACCGAATGCGCCTGCGCAGGACATCGTGGGTGTCAAGTTGCCTCTCAGCAATCCCTTGATCGAGGAAGCCCGGCGTACGCATCGGCCTGTGATTTGTCGGAATATCGAAACGGACCCGCGTGTCGCCGACATTCGCGACCTGCTTCGGCAGCGCGCTACCAAGCAGCTGATCGTAGTGCCTTTGCTGGCGCGTGACGAGGTCATCGGTACCCTTGGCCTGGACATTGCCGACCTGGAAACCGAGGTAACAGAGGATGAACTTCGTCTGTTGGAGCAAATTGCCCACCAAATTGCCACGTCGGTGGAGGTAGCCCGTCTCTTCCAGCAGGCTGTGCGCACTGCCGAACGAGAACGCCTGGTGACGGAGATTACCACGAAGATCCGGGCCAGCAACGACCCGCGAGAAATTTTGCAGACGGCGGTCGAAGAACTACGGCGGGCGCTGCGAGCCCATGAGACGCAGATCGTGTTTGTTGATGATGGCTTTACGGACGAGTAAGGAGATATCTATGGCGTACGTGGTAGGAATTTGTAGCCAGAAAGGCGGTGTTGCCAAAACGACGACGGCGCTTAGCCTTGCGGGCGCGTGGGCTGAGCGGGGGCAACGGGTTTTGGTCGTCGATCTGGATCCACAGGGTAATTTGACCTTAGGGTTGGGATTTCACCCCAAGCAGATGCACCACACGCTTGCCGACGTGTTGCTCAATGCCACCCCTGCAAGCGAGGTGGTGCTCGCTGCTTCTGTCAGTGGGATCGATCTGTTGCCTGCCAACAAGAACGTGCATCTGGTGGAGCGTTACCTTCCCAGTCGCCCCCATTACCAATTTGTGCTCAAGCAGGCGCTGGAAGGGGTGCTGCCAGATTATGATATCGTGGTTTTGGATTGTCCCCCTTCGCTGAGCGTTTTGACTACACTGGCATTGGTGACTGCTCACCTGGCCTTGTTGCCCACCCAAGCGGAATATTTTTCGGCTTATGCGCTCAAACCCATGCTTCAGATGTTGCAGAGGGTGCGCGAACGCTATAACGCGACGCTGGTTTATCGCATTCTGTTGACCATGTTTCGCCGGCGCAATCGTGCCCATCGCATCATTCGCGCCCGCTTGGAGGCAACTTTTGGTACCGGTTTATGTCGCACGGTGATCGAGACGGACACCAAATTACGGGAGGCCGCGATCGCTGGCCTGCCGGTGACGCACTTTGCCTCCAAAACTCGCAGCGCGATGCAGTATCGCCAACTCGCACAGGAGTTGATGGCTTATGTCCAGAAAGAAAGCATTGCACAAACGGCTTGAGGAACTCTTCGAAATTTTGCAGGAAGACGTTCCTGAGGCTGAGGCCTTGACCGTCTCTCCTGAGCCTGTCGCCGGGTGGCGCTGGCAGTGTGAGCCCGGAGGACGGTACGTGCTTTGCGAAGAAGGCGTCACGAGATTTTTGGGCTATCCAGTGGAAGAAGTCGTAGGGCAGCGACTGGATAGGTTCGCGCTGACGCCTGATTCTCAGGCTTCTGTGCGTGTGGCGTTGCAAAAGGGGGAATTTCCGGTAGAGATCGCGGTGCAATGGGTCGATGCAGAAGAGAGAGAGCGACCCGGGTTGTTGTACATTGTCAAACAGGGCGAGGAAGGGCTTTATGGTTTTGTGCGTTTGCAGCAAAGAGATGGGCGAGACGGGTATCCCCGGCATGAAGGTGCGCTGGCGCGCCGGCCATGGGTTGAGGCGGGGGCAGACATGCCATTAGGCGTGCGTAGCGAGGGGGGCGCGTTGCGCCCAGCAGCGCGGCCGCTCACACCTGCGGGAGAGGAAGCGCTGGCGCGCAAAGCACCGGTGGCCGCCAGCAGCGATGAAGGCGCCGTCCTTGCCGTGCCGTTGGAAACAGGGGCGAAAGCCGCGCTTCTGGAAGCCATTGACCCTTCCCCGGAACGAACATGGTCGGAAGACGAACAACGCCTGGTGGAGCAGGTGGCCGAGCAACTGGCTCTGGCCCTGGAAAACGCCCAACTTTTCCAGGCTGCTCAGCGGCGCGCTGAAGAACTGGAGGCATTGCATCAACTGACGACTGCTGTCAGCAAATCGCTGGATATTGGCACCATCTACGGCGAAGCATTGGCACAATTGCAGCATTTGTTGGCGGTGGATGCTGGGTTGGTTTCTCAGTTCAGCCCCTCTTCGCCTGAAGCCTTGCGTCTGGTGGCACACTGGAATTTGCCACCTGCGCTTCGGGAAAAGTTCGAAGCAGAAGGTATTCCCGTTGCCACCAGCCCGTGTGGGCAAACCTACCGCCGAGGCGATATTTTTGAGATTCCAGACCTCACTCAGGCGCCGGAGCACGTGAGCGTGGGCGCCTGGGTTGAAGCCGGTTTTCGCTCGTATGTGGGCGCCCCGGTGGTTTACCGTGGCCGTCACCTGGGTACGCTTTGCCTCTTGCGGCATACGGCGGGGGCCATTACCGAGCGTGAAAAGCGCCTTTTGCGGACGGTGGTGGCTCAGCTGGGGGCTGCGGCGGCCAACGCGCAACTGTTCCAAGAAACGCAAGAAGCCCTCGAAGTTACCGAGCACCTCTATACGGCGGTTGCTGCTTTCAATCAAGCCGAAACCTATCAAGACATCATGCGGGTGCTCCACGATCATTTGGGAGAAGACGTCCATACGGTGATCTTGAGTATGTTCGACCGGCC
>JALSPT010000131.1 GCA_026985785.1 Anaerolineales bacterium | reverse complement strand
TCTTCGTTGCACGCTTCGCATTACGCCCAACTGGTGGAAGAAACCTCGGTGCGGCGGCGCATGTTGGCCGCAGCGGAGCGCATCGCCCAACTGGCACATCAGCGCGATCTGGGGGTAGAGGCCATCCTGGACGAGGCCGAGAAGGCCATTTTTGGCGTGAGCGAACGGCGCATCACCCGAGGCGTCAAGCCGTTCAGCGAGGTGCTTCACGAGTATTACAATTACCTCGACCACCTGCGCAGCAATCAGGGTGAGGCGGTAGGCATTCCCACCGGCTTTCAGGATTTGGATCGTTACCTGGGCGGCTTGCAGCCTTCCGATTTCATCATCGTGGCAGGTCGCCCCGGTATGGGTAAGACCGCTTTTTTGTTGAGCATTGCCAAAACGGTGGGGCAGCGGCATCGTAAACGGGTGGCGATCTTTTCGTTGGAGATGGCCAACGAGCAGTTGGTGCAGCGTTTGGTGGCGCAAGAGGCGGAGATCGATTCGCAAAAATTGCGCAAAGGCGAGATCTCGCCGGAGGAATGGGCGCGGGTGACCGATGCGGTGGCTGCGCTGAGCGAGGCGACGATTTTCTTGGACGATACGCCCGCAATCACCCCGCTGCAACTGCGTACCAAGTGCCGCCGCCTGCACATGGAATTTGGCCTTGACCTCATCATGGTGGATTATCTCCAATTGATGAGCAGCGGGATGCGCTCGGAAAATCGGGTGCAGGAAGTTTCGCAGATTTCACGGCACTTGAAAGGGCTGGCGCGGGAACTCAACGTCCCGGTGGTGGCGGCGGCGCAACTTTCCCGGGCCGTCGAACAGCGCGCCGACAAGCGCCCCATGCTTTCCGACCTGCGCGAATCGGGCTCGCTGGAGCAAGATGCGGATGTGGTGATGTTCCTCTACCGTGCCTCGGTGTACGCTGAGGACAAGGAGCAGAGCAGCGACGGCAAGGACGTCGCCGAGGTCATCATTGCCAAGCACCGCAACGGCCCCACAGGTAGCGTGGAACTGCTTTTCTTCAAAGAACAAGCGCGCTTCTTGGATGCGCCGAAGGCTGAGTTCATCGACCCCAATGCCCTGCTTCAATGACAAAGTGTGATGGCTTTTTCCGGTTTTCCGCCCGGCAAGGTGTTGTTGGTGCCGTTGCCGGTCCAGTTTTTTACGCAATTGTTGCCCGAGATCGACCACCTGGGCGAAATGAAGGTGGTGCTGTACGCGTTTTGGCGGCTGAGCCAGAGCGAAGCGCCCATCCGCTACCTGACGCGGGCGGATTTTGTGTCGGATGAAGCCTTCATGCGGGGGCTGACGGAAGACGGGAGCACGGCTTCGGAGGCCCTGGATGAGGCGCTGGCGCGGGCGGTGGCGCGGGGGGTGCTGCTGGCCGAGCAGGTGACGGTGGGCGACGAGGTGGTCACGCTGTATTTTCTCAACAGCCCCAAGGGGCGGGCCGCGGTGGACGCGGTGCGAGCCGGTCACTGGCGTCCTCAGCCCGGCGAGACCCGCCCGGTGCACCTTTACCTGGAACGCCCAAACATCTTTCGCCTGTACGAAGAACATTTTGGTCCGCTGACGCCTTTGCTGGCCGAGCGGCTGGAAGAGGCCGAGGCCACTTACCCCTATGCGTGGATCGAAGACGCGTTTCGTATAGCCATTGAAAACAACGTCCGCCGTTGGCGCTATGTGGAGGCCATTCTCGAACGTTGGCAAAAAGAGGGACGCCATGACCGAACCCTTGGAGGAGATTCTGAAAAGGATCGCCGCCGCTACCTCGATGACGAGTTCGCCGAATTCTATGAGTGAGCCGCAAGGCGAGGGCGACCCCAATTGCCCGGTATGCGGCGGTGTGGGCTATTTGCGCTTCGATGTGCCCATCGGGCATCCTCTGTTTGGCAAGGTTGTACCTTGCGCGTGCCGGTATGGGGCACTGGAAGCGCGCCGCCGCAAGAAACTGTTTGCCATGAGCCGCCTGGACAAGTTGAGTCACCTCACCTTCGAAACATTCCAACCGCGTGGCCGGATTGGCATTGGCCCTTTGCAGGCTGCTTCGTTGGAGCAGGCTTACAACACGGCGCGCCAATTTGCAGCCCAGCCGGAAGGTTGGTTGTTGCTTCAGGGCGGTTACGGTTGTGGCAAAACGCACCTCGCCGCGGCCATTGCCAATGAAGTGGTCTCGCGAGGCGTTTCCACGCTGTTTCTCACCGTGCCGGATTTGCTCGACTTTTTGCGCTTTGCCTATGGCAACCCCGCGGCGCGTTTCGAAGAACGGTTCGAGGAGATCCGCCAGGTGCCGCTGCTGGTGCTGGACGACTTCGGCACCCAAAGCGCCACGCCGTGGGCGCAGGAAAAACTGTTCCAAATCCTCAACTTTCGCTATATCAACCGCCTACCTACGGTGATTACCACCAATTTGTTGCTGGCCGAAATCGAGCCCCGCTTGCGGTCGCGCCTGCAGGATCCCGAACTGGTGACGCATCTTTACATCCAGGCCCCGGACTACCGCCGCCCGACCGACGATACCGGCCATTCCGAACTTTCCACGCTGGGGTTGATGAGCAAATACACCTTTGGCAACTTCAGCCTGCGGGAAGACGAACGGCTCTCCCGGCGGGATGCCGAAAGTTTGCGGAAGGCTTTTGAGGCGGCGCGGGCGTTTGCCGAAGAGCCGCAAGGCTGGTTGATTTTCACCGGCCCTTACGGCAACGGCAAGACGCACCTCGCTGCCGCGATTGCCAATTACCGTGCGGGGTTGGGCTATCCGCCGTTGTTCGTGGTGGTGCCCGATTTGCTCGATCACCTGCGCGCCACATTCAGCCCCAACAGCACCACCACCTACGACCGCCGTTTTGAGGAAATTCGCACCGCTCCCCTGTTGATCTTGGACGACCTCGGCACCCAGGCCACCACCCCATGGGCGCGTGAAAAACTATATCAACTTTTCAACTATCGCTACAATGCCGAACTACCCACCGTGGTGACCACCGCGTTGCCGTTGGAAGAAATCGACGCCCGCCTGCGCTCGCGGATGCTCGACCCCCGTTTGAGCCGCGTTTTTCTGATTTCCGCGCCGCCCTTTTACGGCGGCGCCCGGCGGGGACGAAAAAGGGCATAAAATCCCTGAAGATTGTCACCTGCAAAATGTCGCGGCTGTGGTAAGATACTTTGTGGTTGGATAATAAATTTACTTGCGCTTCGGCAAGCAAGTTTTTCTTAAAAAAAGGAGGCACGACATGGCAAAACGCCCTTATGTTACCGTAGATGGTAACGAGGCCACGACCTTCGTCGCTTATCAGGCCAGCGAAGTCGTTGCCATCTACCCCATTACGCCGGCCTCGCCGATGGGCGAATTGGCCGACCTGTGGGCGGCGGAGAAACGCCCCAATATCTGGGGCAGCGTTCCCCAGGTGATCGAGATGCAGAGCGAAGGCGGTGCATCGGGGGCGGTGCACGGCTCGTTGCAGGCCGGTGCCCTGACCACCACTTTCACTGCCTCGCAGGGCTTGCTCTTGATGCTGCCCAACATGTACAAGATTGCCGGTGAACTGACCGCTGCAGTCTTCCATATTGCTGCTCGCTCGGTGGCCGCGCAGGCGCTTTCCATTTTCGGCGACCACAGCGATGTGATGGCCGCCCGCGCGACGGGCTTTGGGATGCTTTTCTCGGCCAACCCGCAGGAAGCCCAAGACCTGGCGCTGATCGCTCACGCTGCTACGCTGGAAGCGCGGGTGCCGTTCCTTCACGTCATGGATGGCTTCCGCACTTCGCATGAAATTCGCAAAATCGAGCGCTTGCTGCCGGAAGACATCCGCGCGATGATCGACGACGAACTGGTGCGCGCCCACCGCGAGCGCGCGCTCAACCCAGAGCGCCCATTCATCCGCGGTACGGCACAGAACCCCGACGTTTTCTTCCAGGCGCGCGAAACCGTCAACCCCTACTACCTTGCCACGCCGGAAATCGTTCAGCGGGCGATGGACAAATTCGCGAGCATCGTGGGGCGGCAGTACAAATTGTTCGAATACGTCGGCGCGCCCGATGCCGAGCGCGTCATCGTGCTGATGGGCTCCGGCGCCGATACCGCCCACGAGGCTGTGGATTACCTCACCCAGAAGATGGGCGAAAAGGTGGGCGTCCTCAAGGTGCGCCTCTATCGGCCTTTCTCGGTGGAGCATTTCTTGGCTGCGCTGCCCAAGACGGTGAAAGTGATCGCCGCCCTGGACCGCACCAAGGAGCCCGGCAGCGCCGGCGAACCGCTTTACCTGGACATCGTCTCGGCGATCAACGAGGCTTACGAACGCGGCGAAGCACCCTTCGACACCCGCCCGCGCGTGATCGGTGGCCGCTATGGCCTCTCTTCCAAGGAATTTACCCCCGCCATGGTCAAGGGCATCTTCGACGAAATGACCAAGGACGAGCCCAAGAACCACTTTACGGTGGGTATCTACGACGACCTGACCCACACCAGCATCGAATACGACCCCTCCTTCTCTACCGAGGATCCCGAGACCGTGCGCGCCGTGTTCTTCGGACTGGGTTCCGACGGCACGGTGGGTGCCAACAAGAACAGCATCAAGATCATCGGCACCGAAACCGACAACTGGGCGCAGGGCTATTTCGTGTACGACTCGCGGAAAGCGGGCTCGATGACCACCTCGCACCTGCGCTTTGGCCCCAACCCCATCCGCTCGACTTACCTCATCAGCAAGGCCAACTTCGTGGCCTGCCACCAGTTCTCTTTCCTGGAGCGGGTCAACATGCTCAAAGTGGCTCAGGAAGGCGCGACCTTCCTGCTCAACAGCCCGTACGGCCCCGACGAAGTGTGGGACAAACTGCCGCGCACCGTGCAGCAGCAAATCATCGACAAGAAACTGCGCTTCTTCGTCATCGACGGCTACAAAGTGGCCCGCGAAACCGGCATGGGAGGGCGCATCAACACCATCTTGCAGACGGCGTTCTTCGCCATCAGCGGCATTCTGCCGCGCGACGAGGCCATTGCCAAGATCAAGGAGGCCATCAAGAAGACCTATGGCCGGAAAGGCGAAGACATCGTCAAGAAGAACTTCGCCGCGGTGGATGCTGCCCTGGCGCACTTGCACGAGGTGAAAGTGCCCGACAAGGTGACTTCTACCTTCGACATGCGCCCGCCGGTGCCGCCCGAAGCGCCGGAGTTCGTGCAGAAAGTCACCGCCAAGATGATTGCCGGTGAGGGCGACCAGATCCCCACCAGCATGTTGCCCGCCGACGGCACCTATCCCAGCGGCACCACCCGTTGGGAGAAACGCAACATCGCGTTGGAAATTCCGGTCTGGGAAACCGACCTCTGTATCCAGTGCGGTAAGTGCGTGATGGCCTGCCCGCACGCGGTCATCCGAGCGAAGGTATACGACCCGGCTTTGTTGGAAGATGCCCCGCCCACCTTCAAGCACATGGATGCCAAATGGCGCCAGTTCAAGGGCATGGCCTACACCATCCAGGTCGCGCCCGAGGACTGCACCGGCTGCGGCCTGTGCGTCGAGGCCTGCCCGGCGGTGGACAAGAAAGACCCCAGCCGCAAGGCCATCAACATGCGCCCGCAACCACCGCTGCGCGAGCAGGAAGCCGAGAATTGGGAATTCTTCCTCAATTTGCCCGACCCGCCGCGCAAGGAACTCAAGTTCAACGTCGTCAAAGACGTTCAACTGCTGGAGCCGCTGTTCGAGTTTTCCGGCGCCTGCCCCGGCTGCGGTGAGACGCCTTATCTCTCGTTGCTCACCCGCCTGTTCGGCGATCGTGCGCTGGTGGCCAACGCAACTGGCTGCTCCTCGATTTACGGCGGCAACCTGCCGACCACGCCTTGGGCGTTCAACCGCGATGGCCGTGGCCCCGCGTGGTCCAACTCGCTCTTCGAGGATAACGCCGAGTTTGGCCTTGGGATGCGGGTGGCGCTGGACAAACAGCGCGAATACGCCCTCGAACTTGTGGAGATGATGGCCGCTCAAATCGGCGAGGAATTGGCCGAGGCCATCCTCAACGCCGACCAAAGCACGGAAGAAGGCATCAACGCCCAGCGTGAGCGCGTGGCCGAACTGAAAAAGCGCCTCGAGAAGATGGAGCAGACGCCCAAGGTGAAGGATTTGCTCCATGTGGCCGACGCGCTGGTCAAACGCAGCGTGTGGATTGTCGGCGGCGATGGCTGGGCTTACGACATCGGCTATGGTGGTCTCGACCACGTCCTGGCTTCCGGGCGCGATGTCAACATCCTGGTGCTGGATACCGAGGTGTACTCCAACACCGGTGGGCAGATGTCCAAAGCCACACCGCGGGCAGCAGTTGCCAAGTTTGCTGCTGCCGGCAAGCCGTTGCCGAAGAAAGACCTCGCCATGATGGCCATGACCTATGGCAACGTCTATGTCGCTCGCGTAGCGATGGGCGCCAACGATGCCCACACCACCAAAGCCTTCCTGGAAGCCGAATCCTACCCCGGCCCCTCGCTCATCATCGCTTATGCACACTGCATCGCGCATGGCTACGACCTGCGCTATGGCTTCGACCAGCAGAAGAAAGCCGTGGATTCCGGCTACTGGCCGCTGATGCGCTTCGACCCGCGCCGCATCAAGCAGGGCAAGAGCCCGTTGCAACTGGATTCGCGTGACCCGAAGATCCCGCTACACGAGTACGTGTACAACGAAACGCGCTACACCATGCTGCTGCGGGCGATGCCCGACCGCGCTGAGGAACTGTTGGCCAAGGCGCAGGAAGACGTCAACATGCGCTGGCAGATGTACAAGATGTGGGCGCAGATGAAGTTCGATCTTGGCGAGGATGGCAACGGCAAATAGAGCCGCTTCCCCCTGATGCCCAAACAGACCTGACACCATCGTCAGGTCTGTTTTTTTATTCGTGCACCCAGACGCGTGTGCCGTTGCCCTGGGCTTCGAATTTGAAGGGCTCGTAGGTGGGCGTGCTCCAGCGGAAAACCCACAGGGCATCTTCGTTGCGCATGTTGATGCAGCCGTGGCTCATGGGGTGACCAAAGTTGTCGTGCCAGTAAGTGCCGTGAAAGGCAACCCCCGTATCGACGAAGAAACTCACCCACGGCACGCCGGGCAGTTCGTAGGCTTCCAGTGAGGAGGTCAGGTCGCCGTTGCCCATGTGGCGGGTGGGTAGTTTGTCGAAGATGCGGAAGCGCCCTGAAGGGGTGCGGGTGGGGACGCCGTTGTCGGTGGGCTTGTCGCTGGGGATGCCGGAGGAGATGGCCATCCTGCGCACGGCTTGGTTGCCTTCGTAGGCGATGGTTTGTTGGGTTTTCAGGTCGACCTCCAGCCATTTTTCGCGCCCCGGCACGTCGGGGTGGATGGGGGCGACCTCTACCGGCGCGATCAGGCGCAGGTGGGGCGCGTACACCTCATAGGGCACTTTGAGTAGATCGTCGGTGATCTCGTAAATTGGCTCGCCGTGGTCGCCCAGTCGGACGTCGGTAATCCAGTGCACCGACCCGTAGTATAGGCGGTAGAGGGGCTTGCGGCTGCCGTCGGGAAGGCGTTGCCACGTTTGGGTGTAGGGGACGGTGACTTCGGCGATCCTTCCCTCTGGAGGGATGAAAGTGGCCACCGGGTTGGTGCGGAATTGCACCCGCTGGGTGTAGGTGGCGTGGAGGTAGCCCCCCGGCACGCGATACCAGCGCGGGTTCAGCCGCCCCAGCGGCGCGTGGATTTCGGCCTGTACGGGTAGGATGCTGTCTCGCGGTAAGGTGAAGCGTTGGGGGCTACGGACGTCGGGTTCCTGATAGAGGGGGACGTTGGCGATCGTGGTGCGCACCAAAGCGATGAAAGGCGGGGTGTTGACGGCGTGCAGCCGCCGTGCAAGGGGGCGCCACGCCAGGCCGGTCAGGCTAAGCAAGGAGAGTTTCAGCACTTCGCGGCGGCTAAGGTTGCTCATCCTCTTCCCTCAAGGGTAAGGTGACGATGAACGTCGTGCCCTGGCCGAGTGTGCTTTTGACACGCATTTCCCCCCGATGGGCTTCCACGATGCGCTTGCAGATGTAGAGCCCCAGCCCCGTCCCTCTGGCTTGTTTTTCGCTCCCCGGCACGCGGTAGAACTTGCCGAACAGGTGCTTGAGGTGCTGGGGGGCAATGCCGGGGCCGGTATCGCTGACGGTGATGCTGATGTGGCCGTCTTCGTGGTAGGCCGCCAGCCGCACTTTGCCGTGGGGGCGGTTGTATTTCAGCGCGTTGCTGACCAGGTTGATGAGCACCTGTTTGATTTTGGCCCGGTCGGCCACCAGGGGCTGCAGGTTCTCTGGGATGTTGATTTCCATCTGGATGCCACGTTTTTGTGCTTCTGCTGCAAACATCCGCGCCACTTCCTGAAGCAATGCCCCGACGTCGATCCTGTTGCGCTCGAAACGCACCCGTCCCGATTCCAAGCGCGCCATGTCGAGAAAAGTTGTGGTGAGTTCGTTCAAGTAGCGCGCTTGCTGTTCGATGGTTTCGATGGTGCGCTGGCGCTGTTCTTCCGAGATTTGAGGCATGCGAAGCAATTGGCTGGCAGCCAAAATAGCACCCAGCGGTGTACGGATTTCGTGTACCAGTTCGGCAATCAGGTCGGATTGTTGGAACAGACGGGCATTTTGGATGGCTACGGCGGCATGGGCGGCCAGCGCGGTGAGGATCTCTTCGTCGGCATCGGTAAATGCCCCCTCCCGCTTGTTGATCGCTTCCAACACGCCCACGGGTTGGCCGTTGGCAATGAGGGGAACGGCAATCAGCGTGCGCGTTTGGACGTGGGTGATTTCGTCCAGACGTCCATAGTGGTCGGCGTCCTGCCGGACGTTGACGCGGCGGATGGGCGTTTTGCGCTTGAGCGCCAGGCCTGCGATGCTGTGATCAAGAGGAACGGCCGTGCCTTTTTTGAGGCCGTTGGTCAGGTTGGTAGCCGTCTGGAAGTGGAGTTCACGGCTTTGGGGGTCGTAGAGGAGGATGGAGGCGGCTTCTGCATCGCTTAGGTCGGCGGCGGCATGCACAATTTGGGTCAGCAGGGGGTCCAGATCCAGTGTGGCGGCCAGGGCGCGCGAAATCTCCAGCAAGCGGTGGTACGCTTCGGGGGGGAGGTGGGCGGGAGGGGTCATGGTGTGAGCACTTTTTCGGTAATACGGGGGAGCACCTCAGCGACGTCGCCGCGCAGCACGACGTCGGCGCGCTCGTCGAGGTAGGTGGGGGTCTGGTTCACGATGATGAGCGCCGCGCCTTGGCGGGCGGCTTCGATCGGCAGGCGGGCAACCGGCATCACGGCTAACGAGGAGCCTGCTACTAGGCAGAGGTCACACTCGCGTGCCAGCCGTTCGGCGGCTTCCCATGCCTGCCAGGGCAGTTGTTCACCAAAGAGCACCACGTCGGGCTTGAGGACGCCGCCGCAGTGAGGGCAGCGCGGCAGGGTGCCTTTTTCCATGAAGTCGGGCAGGAATTGGGCACTTTCATAGACGCGATAGCACTGGGTGCAGGTAGCCGTGGTAAGCGAACCGTGGACTTCGATGACCTCGGTTGAGCCCGCTTTTTGGTGCAGTCCGTCGATATTTTGGGTGATGATGCCTGCGAAATGCCCGGCGTGTTGCATTTGGGCTATGGCGCGGTGGGCAGCATTGGGCTCGGCAGCGAGGATGCTTTCCAGCAACGGGCGCACCCAAGTGAAAAAGTGTTCCGGATGGTGTCGAAAGGCTGAGAGTGAGGCAACCTCCAATGGGTCGTGTTGCTGCCATAGCCCGCTGTGGGGTGAGCGAAAGTCGGGGATGCCGGAAGGGGTGGAAATACCTGCTCCGGTTAGCACGCCGCCACGTCGCGCCTGCCGGATGAGGGCGGCGGCTTGTTCTATTTGGAAGGTGAGTGGATCGGCGGAAGACATGAGCATGAGAGCGTGTTTAGGTGGCTTTTTGGATCTCGGCGCGTACTAGACGTCCCATTTGGCTGGCTACCAGGCCGTGGGGTTGTAACAGGATGATGGGTTTTCCGCTTTTTTGTGCCCGATACGCGATTTCTGGTACTGGTGGGATGACTGTGGCAATGGGGATTCCCAGGCGGGTTTGGACCTCGGTCCACGAGAGCTGGACGTCGGAGCGGGTGCGGTTGTTGAGGACACCGCTCATACGCCCTTGCCCAATACCATGCATCAGGAGGTAATCGATGATGTTCTTGGCAATTTTGATCGCGTGAGGGTAATTTTCAATCACCAGGAGGATTTCGTCGCAAAGGGGAAGTATCTTGTGGGTTACAGGTTGTAATGTGGGGCCGAGGTCGAGTACGATGAATTTGCCCATGTGGCGAAGATGCCGGACAATAGCCTCCATGGTGGCGATATTTTCTTTTGGCGTTTCTGCGGGGTCGTAGGAGGCCAGCAGCAGCCGAACGTTGGGAAGGTAACTCACCAGGGCATCCTGGACAACCTGGGGTGTAATGTGCGCAGCCGACTTGCCAAGCAGTGAAGCCAGCCCTCCCAAAGCGGGATGCCCCAGTTCCAACCCCATGGTACCCTGGCCGGGGCGCAGTTCGGCGATGACCACGCTTTCCTTGGTTTCCTGATGAAGCATGAGGCCCAGCGAAAGAGCGATGGTGGTGACGCCAACCCCTCCTTTGGCTCCCACTACCCCGATTGTCCATCCGGGCGGCGGGGGAGGAGAGGCGGGGCTGTGGCTGGAGGCTACTGCTGGAGCATGGGCGAGGAGTTTTTTGACACGTGCCAGCAATTCGGCGGGATGGGCAGGTTTGGTTAGGTAGTCGTCAGCCCCGGCATCGAATCCGGTCAATTTGTCGTCCACCTGACTTTTGGCAGTAAACATCAAGATGGGAATGCTGGCTGTCTCTGGATCGGCGCGCAGGCGGCGGGTGACTTCGAAGCCGTCCATGTCGGGCATCATCACGTCCAGCAGGATCAGGTCGGGGGGGCTTTCTTTTACCATCGCCAGTGCTTTGGCGCCGCTGTTGGCAGCCAGGATGCGATAGCCCTTACGCTGCAGCATGACGCCCACGAGTTTTAGGGTGTCTAAGTCGTCGTCGACGATAAGGATTTTTTCGTTTGCCATTGGCCTTTCTCCTTGCGTAGGCGCACCGGTAGGTTGCCGGTAAACTTCCCCAAGAGTTGTCGCTCCCATTTTACCCTAAAATTGGATTGCGTGTGGCGGGCTTGAGTCGGCCTTGGCGATTTTTTGGCCTCATGATACACTTATGCTGGCGGGAGGGGCGCCCTCGAGGAGGGCGCTTTTTCGTGTTGTCAATCCTTCAGCAAGAGGTGACTTCGATGCGAACCGTGGATTGGGATGGCAATGCCCACGCCTTGGTGTTGATTGACCAGCGCTTGTTGCCGTCCGAACTTCGTATAGCCAAAATAAAAACCTACCAGGAAACCGCCGAAGCCATCCGCACGATGGTGGTGCGCGGCGCGCCGGCCATCGGCGCGGCGGCGGCCTTTGGCCTCGCGCTGGCAGGCTTCCAATCCCAGGCCGATACCCTGCCCGACCTGCTGCACGATTTGCAGCAGGCGGCGGAGGTGCTTGCCCAGGCGCGCCCCACCGCGGTCAACCTCCAGTGGGCGCTGGAGCGCATGATGCGCGTTGCCCGCGCCTGCGTGGGCACGCCCGACAAACTGCGCCAGCGGCTGCTGGCCGAAGCCC
>JALSPT010000130.1 GCA_026985785.1 Anaerolineales bacterium | reverse complement strand
AGGCGGCGGGGGAGGGGTGAGATCCCGAAAAGTGCTTCTACGGCATTTGCTTGCACCCCCCCTGCTCGGCGGCGGTTGTTATGGCGCGGGGAGGGGACAATGCCATTCTGCAGGAGGAGGCAACGGAGAGCGGACGTACCAGTGGGTTCCTTGGGGTGTTTGCCAGATTAGTAAAAGCAGATCTTCTTCCAGGTTGTTGGGCCTCGTAGAAGGAAGGCGGTGCTGGCATCCGATGAGATAAGCTGCGCCCCACAGGTTTTGCCGTGGTGAGGTCGTTTGGGGCAACACGAAGCTGAGCGCGCGGCCTTTTCCATGAGGCGCATCGCTGAAGTAGCCAACCAGGCGCCCGAAAGAGAGAGGGCGGTGGGCGTTGTGGGCCTCGGGTATTCCCTCCTGAGGCGCAAAATACCGCGGATAGAAAATCTCGCCTTGCAGGATGGTGGCTCCGGGTTGGCGCAGAAACGCTTGGAGAGCTTTTCGTTCGATGGGAGCGTGTTCCCAGTCGGTACTTTCGTCCAGGTGGTGCCAGATGGTGGCGGTTTGCAGGTTGGGGAAAGGGCTGTGGATGGCGCGATCTCGGATGTTCATCCAGAGGGGCAGGGCGATGAAGAGGAGGGACAATGCGATGGCAAAAGTTGGCTGCCGGGGAGAAGATGGGGGGGATGGCTTTTCGTGTAGCAAGCCCAACCCCTCCCACAGCCCGCGGGCTACCTCGGCAATGGCCAAACCGACGTATAGCCAGAGAACCCACTGTACCGGCACGATGTAACGCCCACCGCCTGTGCGCGCAATGGCCGTGGCGAGGTGGTAGGCCAAGGCGACGCCTAATGGCGCCAATCCTGTCCACCTGGTTTGTTGCCAGGCCGTTCCTAAGCCCCATGCCAGGAGTAGAAGATAGCACCCCACGCCGAGAAGTTGAAGGGGGGTGAGGCCTCCCCGCTGGCCGTACCACCAGGTGCGGTGGAGAGGCGGGTGATGATCCCACAAGCCGTTGAGGTCATAGCCCCGGATGGCCAGCGGCAGGGTGAAAAAATGGGCAGCCAGGTTGTGGAGCCAAAATTCGCCAATGGCCAGCCCCACCGGCACGGCGCCGGTGCGCGAAGGCGTGGACGATATGCTGGGGGTGGGCAACGACGTCGAGGGGCGAGCAGGGCGGGTTCCTGGAGTGGGCGTGGTTGGGAGAGGTGTTGGGGATGCCCCCGGGATACGATACCACGGTGTGAGCGCGTAGGACACTTTGGGCAGGAAAAACCACGGTGTGCCTGCGCGCGCCTGACTACGTTGCATCCACGGCAGCCATACGACCAAGGCGCCTATGAGCAAGATGATGCTGGCCGTCACGCCTTGACGCCAGTGGCGTTTCCCTGCCAGCCAGAGGTAGCCTACCACGAAAGCGGGGAGCATTGCCAGGGCAGCAAAGCGGAAGGTCACACTTAGCCCCAGCGTTGCCCCACTGCAAAGGGCGAGGTGCCAGGCGCGGTTGTTTTTCCCAAACCGCACCAGGCAGAGGGTGCTCAATGCCAGCAGCAACCCTGTAGGCCATTCGGTCATCAGCATTTTGGGGTGGACGACATTAAATTTTTCCCCTACGCTCAGCGCATTAGCCCCCTGGGCGGCGGTAAAAAGTGCTGCTCCCAGGGCGGCGGCTCGCGGGCCTATTTGTTGCCCGATGAGGTAGACGAGGGCGGGAAGGATGGCCAGGACGAGCACTTGCAACGTGATGGTCAATGGGTAGTTTGTTCCTGTCCACAGGTGCAGCCATGCCAGCCAACCGGAATACCCCAAATGATCGGCGAAAGGGTTAGGGCGTAAGCCGTGGAGCAGTTGCCAGCCTTGCAGGTCCCATGTCAGGGCATCCGACCAGGGGAGGGGTTGCCCTGTGGGGGGTACAGGCGCGGGCTCGAAAAACGAAGGGGGCGTAGGGGTTACTATCCACCAGAGTGCGGTGCCGGCCCATAGGAGGAGGGCGAGGAGGCCATCACGGGTGAAGGTTTGCTTGGAGAACACCACGACGGCGACGATGATCAGGCCGCCGATCAGCCACATCTGGCCTGGCAGTAAGGGGACGCCTGATTCGTACCAGTTGAGGGCGTGGGTACGCAGCCCCGCCTCGCTAAATGCCATGAATCCCGCCAACCCGGCCAGGGCAAGGGCGCTGATCTTTGCCCACGGCGCGGTGCGGCGCCAGGCGGCGAGGGCTTTTTGTCCATCCCAGCGATGGCGCAAGGCCTTCAACATCTGCCAGCCGCCCTGGCACGCCCAGATTTCAGCGGCCAAGCCGATGGCTGCCAGCAGAACGAGCCGCAAGAGGATGACCTCGCGGCCACGCCATGCCAGGAGGCCGAGAAGGTGAACAAAGCGCGCTCGCGGCAAGAGGGCTATCCAGGTGGCAGCGGCGAGCATCAGTGCGCTCCCAATCACCAGCCAACAATGGGCGTAAGTGGCGCACGGCGACGTGGTCGGGGTGGCACCGCGCTTTTTCCTCAAGAGGGCGGCCAGGATGATGTTGCCGACGAGCAGCGTGGCGAAAAGCGTCAGAAGGGGTTTCATCATGCCAAATTTTCTGTCAGGGAAGCAAAAGCATCCTCGGTGGTGGGAAAGAGATGTGCACCCAATCGTGCCAGGCTGCGGCGTTTGGCGGGGTGAGTGGCGACGCCCAACAGCGTCAGTTCTATAGGGACACCTTCTTCACGAAGGCGGTGTTGCAGAGCCAAAGCAGCCTGCATGCCGCTGGTGGTGTCCTCTACTACGATGATGTGGACGCCCTCGGTTGGCAAAATATCCTTGGCGTGGCGTTGGTTCGCTTGCCAGGCTGCTGCGGCGCGCAGGGCTTGGTGTTCGTCGCCCGTGAGCGCGGCGAGGAGCGCTGCCAGAGCGTGGAAAGGGGCAGGTTTGAGCAGGGCGTCGGCAGAGGGGAGGCCAATCTCCTCGGCCAACGCCTGCAAGCGACCGAAGGCGATGAG
>JALSPT010000129.1 GCA_026985785.1 Anaerolineales bacterium | reverse complement strand
TTGGCCGAGCGGCTGGCGCAATTCTTGCAGCAGGAAGAAGGAGAAATCAGTTAATGGTCAAAGCCGTCTTTCCCGGCAGTTTCGACCCCATCCACTACGGGCACATTGACATCGCCCTGCGGGCTGCCCAGTTGTTCGACGAAGTGATCGTCGCCGTCTATGACCGTCCCCTGAAAAACCTGATCTTCTCGCCGGAGGAGCGCATTACCCTGGTAGAAGAGGCTTTTCGCGACTACCCCAACATTCATGTGATGGGCTACAGCGGATTGACGGTAGATTTCTGCCATCAGGTGGGCGCGCAGGTTATCGTGCGCGGCTTGCGGGTGTTTTCCGACTTTGAAAACGAATTCCGCATGGCATTGGCCAACCACCGCCTGGCACCGGACATTGAAATGGTCATGCTCATCACCAACGAAGAACACACTTTCCTCTCGTCTACCACCGTGCGCGAAATCGCCTCCTTAGGCGGCGATGTGACGACAATGGTGCCCCCGCATGTGGACAAAGCCCTGAAAGCATGCTTTGCCCGCATGAGCCAAACCCAACAAATGAGCCATCTCAAATCGCTGCGCGATTAACCGCTTGACGAAAAAACCAAGGGCGGGTAATCTAAAACAAGAGACCGCCCCTACCCGCATTCGGGGAGTGAGCCATGGATATCCTGGAACTTGTCGATCGTCTGGAAGAATTGTTCAACGAAAGCCGCGCCATCCCCTTTACCCACAATGTGGTCGTGGATGAGGACCGAATGCTGGACATCATCGACCAGATGCGCATCACCGTTCCGGAAGAGGTGCGCAAAGCACACCAACTACTCAACCAGCGCGACCGCATTTTGGCGCAGGCCAAGGAAGAAGCCCGGCGGACAATCGAGCTTGCCCAACAACAGAAAGAAGAGATCATCCGCCGGGATGCGATTGTGCAAGAAGCCGAAGCACGAGCGCGAGAAATCCTCAACCAGGCACGCCTGGACGCGGAAGCCATCCGGCAGGAAGCCGATGCCTACGCGATGGAAAAACTGGCGCAACTGGAGCAAGAACTGGCGCGCATGATCGGCGAAGTGCAAAACGGCATTCAGGCCCTGCAACAGGCTCAGGCCTCCGCCGCGGTGGACGAGGAAAGCGAGCCACCTACCAACGATTGAAGCCCGGCGCGCTTATGGTATAATTTGCGCCGCTCGCCCCCATAGCTCAGTGGATAGAGCGTCGGCCTCCGGAGCCGAAGACCCGCGTTCGAGTCGCGGTGGGGGCATAGGTCACCCGTGGTTGCTGCCACGGGTGATGGCGTTTAAGCCTCATCGCCTTTGAGAAAGTAGCGCAGCGCCGTATAGCGCAAGCGCGCCCGTTCGTTTTTGACCGCCAGGGCAAGGGCGCGCTTTTGCCCCACCAACACACATAGCCGTTGTGCGCGTGTCACCGCCGTGTAAAGCAGATTGCGCTGGAGCATCATATAGTGCTGGGTCACCACGGGCATCACCACTGCCGGGAACTCCGCCCCCTGCGCCTTGTGTACCGAAATGGCATACGCCAGCACCAGTTGATCCGCTTCGCTCCAATCGTACTGCACCCGATGGCCATCGAAATCCACCGTCAGCGTGTGCCGCACCGCATCCAATCCCACCAACGTGCCCAGGTCACCGTTGAAAACATCATGGTCGTAATTGTTGCGAGTTTGCATCACCCAATCGCCCACCCGAAACACCTGGCCAAAGAGCGCCCGCTCGGCCTTGTCGGCAGCGGGTGGATTGAGCGCGGCCTGCAACCGAGCATTGAGTGCATGCACCCCCGCCGGGCCACGATACATCGGCGTAAGCACCTGAATTTGCTGCGGCGCTTGCAGGCCAAATCGCTTGGGGATGCGCCGCGTGACCACTTCGACCACCCAGTCGGCAGCCTTCTCCGGCGTGGCTGCGGGGAACAAAAAGAAATCAGCCGCATCCTTGGGAAAAAGGGGCATCTCGCCCCGGTTGATGCGATGGGCATTGGTGATGATCAGCGAATCGGCAGCCTGGCGGAAGATGACGTTCAGATGCACCCTCGGCACTTCAGGATGCGCCAAAATTTCCCGCAACACATCTCCAGCCCCCACCGACGGCAACTGATCCACATCCCCCACGAGCAAAATGTGGCTACCGGGTGCCAGCGCGCCAAACAGGTGATACGCCAACACCGCGTCGAGCATGGAGGCCTCATCCACCACCAAAAAGCGCACCGGCAGCGGCTGGCGGGGATGGTGGCGAAATCCCTGGCCGGGCTTGTAACCCAAGAGGCGATGAATGGTGCTGGCTTCCCGTCCCGCCGCTTCGCTCAGGCGCTGCGCCGCGCGCCCTGTAGGCGCTGCCAGGGCATACGGCACGCCCCAAGCCTCCAAAACAGCAATCAGCGCCCGCACGGTGGTGGTCTTGCCCGTGCCGGGGCCGCCTGTCAGCACGCTCACCGGCGAGCGCAAAGCCATTTCGACGGCCTGCGCCTGTTGAGGGCTCAACTGCACGGGGAGCGGCAGCCCCGCCCGACGGGGCAATTGGCTGGGAGCACGCAACAGCGCCCGCAGCCGCTCGGCTACGCCAGTTTCCACCGTGTAAAACGAAGGCAGGTACACTGCAGGCAAAGCATACGCTTCCGCCGCCTCCTGCACGCCCTGGGCGCGCGCCAGGCGCACCTGAGGGACGGGCACGTGCTTGCTCACCACGCGTCCCTCATCTTCCAGCGCTTCCAACGCCTCTTCCAACACGGACCGCGGTTGCCCCAGCAACGCCTCCGCCTGCGCCAGCAGCCGCTCGCGCGGCAAAAACGTGTGACCATCGCCCGCCGCCTGCTCCAGCACGAACACCAAGGCCGCCCGCAAGCGGGAAGGGTGGTCTTCCGTCAATCCCAACGCCCGCGCCACCTTGTCGGCGGTCTTGAAACCCACCCCGCGGATGTCCTGCGCCAGACGGTAGGGGTCGTTTTGCACCACTTCCAACGCCTG
>JALSPT010000128.1 GCA_026985785.1 Anaerolineales bacterium | reverse complement strand
TCGCCGCCGTAGCACTTCGCCAGGACGTCTTTCCGCAGGGCTTTGATGTTGGCGCGGGAAATCACCCGCCCACCGGCCACGGCCTGCACCGGCACGGCAAACAACTGCCGCGGGATGAGTTCCTTCAATTTGGAAACCAGCCGCTGCCCCTTGGTGTAGGCCTCGTCCCGATGCACGATGGTCGCCAGGGCGTCCACCGGCTCGCCGTTCACCAAAATGGTCAGTTTGACCAGATCGCCGGCGCGGTATTCCAGGAATTGGTAATCCAGCGAGGCGTAGCCGCGGGTACGCGATTTCAACTGATCGAAAAAGTCGACGATCAATTCGGAAAGCGGCAGTTCAAAGTGCAGCACCACCCGGTCGGGCGTGGGGTATTCCTGCTCCAGAAACACGCCGCGCCGCTTCGTGACCATCTCCATTACCGGGCCGTAAAACTCGGTGGGGGTGAAAATCTGGATTTTCATCCACGGCTCGCGGATTTCCTCGATGCGCGCCTCGTCGGGCAGTTCGGCAGGGGAGTCGATGATGATCGTCTCGCCGTTCTTGAGCACTACCTGATACTCTACCGAGGGGGCGGTGACCACGATGTCCAGGCCGTATTCCCGCTCTAAGCGCTCCTGCACGATTTCCATGTGGAACATGCCCAAGAAGCCGCAACGGAAGCCGAAGCCGAGGGCTTGTGAGGTTTCCGGTTCGAAGACTAAGGCGGCGTCGTTGAGTTGCAGTTTTTCCAGCGCGTCGCGCAGGTCTTGATAGTCTTCGCCTTCCACGGGGTAGATGCCCGCGAAAACCATCGGCTTGGGGTGTTGATAGCCGGGCAGCGGCTCGGCAGCGGGGCGCTGGGCGTGGGTCACCGTGTCGCCGACGCGGGCCTCGCGCACGGTTTTCAGGCCGGTGGCGATGTAGCCCACCTCGCCGGCGCGCAGGCTGCCGGTGGGCGTCATGTGGGGGGAAAATACGCCGATTTCCACCGGCTTGAAGGCGGCGCCTGTAGCCATCAGGCGGAGGGTGTCCGTGGCCGACAGAATGCCATCTACCACCCGCACATAGGCCACTACCCCTTTGTAGGCATCGTAGTGGGAATCGAAGATCAGCGCGCGCAGGGGGGCTTCCTCGTTGCCCTCAGGCGGCGGCACTTCGCGCACGATGGCTTCCAGCACGGCTTCCACATTGGTGCCTTCTTTGGCCGAGACGCGCAGGATTTCATCCGCGGGGGTACCCAGCAGGTTTTCGATTTCTTGCGCCACTTCGTCGGGGCGCGCCGAGGGCAGGTCGATTTTGTTGATGATCGGAATGACTTCCAGGTCGTTTTCCAACGCCAGGTAGAGGTTGGCTAAGGTTTGCGCCTCCACCCCCTGGGAAGCATCCACCACCAGCAGCGCCCCCTCGCAGGCCGCCAGGGCGCGGCTGACCTCGTAGCCGAAGTCCACATGGCCGGGCGTGTCGATCAGGTTGAGTTCGTAAGTTTGGCCGTCGGCGGCGGTGTAGCGCATCCGCACGGCAGAGGCTTTGATGGTGACGCCTTTTTCGCGCTCCAAATCCATGTCGTCCAACACCTGCTCGGTCATCTCGCGGTCGGAGACCGTGCCGGTGAGTTGCAGCAGGCGGTCGGCCAAGGTCGACTTGCCGTGGTCGATATGGGCAATGATGGAGAAATTGCGGATGTTGCGGCTCATGGCGGGGAAAGTATACCACGCCAGGGTTGGGTGCTGAGGTAGCGATGGCCGTCGTCGGGCAGGAGGGCGACGACCGTGCCGGAGGACAGTTCCGCCGCCACGTGTAAGGCCGCCCAAACCGCTGCCGCTGCCGAAAGCCCCACGAACAACCCCTCCTCGCGCGCCAGCCGCAGTGCCATGGTTTCGGCTTGGGCGCGTGTCAGCCGTACGAGCCGGTCGGGAAAAGCGGGGTCATAGATGGCCGGGCGGCGGCGGGCGGTTTGCATGTTCTTCAGCCCTTCGATTCCGCCCTGCGCTTCCTCCGGCTGGACGGCGATGAGTTGCACCGCGGGTTGCACCGACCGAAGGTAGCGCCCGGCGCCCATCAGCGTGCCGCCGGTGCCGGTTCCGGCGACGAAATGGGTAATTTCCCCGGCGGTCTGGGTCCAGATTTCGGGGCCGGTGGTCCGGTAGTGCGCCTGCCAGTTGGCCGGATGGTCGTACTGGTTGGCAAAGTAATAGCGGTCGGGATGGCGCTCTGCCAGGCGGCGGGCGTGCGCCATGGCCCCATCGACGCCGCGCCCGGGATCGGTTAGCACCAGTTCGGCGCCCAAGGCGCTCAGGATGGCCTGGCGTTCGGCGCTGGCGTTGGCGGGCATGACCAAGGTCACCGGAATGCCCCACCTTGCGGCCAGGGTGGCGTAGGCAATGCCCATATTGCCGGATGTGGCATCCAACAAGCGCCGCCCTTGTAGCGCCCCCTTGTGCAAGGCATGGGCGAGGATGGCGCGCGCGGGGCGTGCTTTGACCGAGCCGGAAGGGTTGAACCACTCGGCCTTGAGCCAGACGGAAACGCCGGGCGGTAGATCGGCAGTCAAGCGGCGTAGAGGGAGCAAGGGCGTGTTCCCAATCAGGGAGGCGAGGCCGCTGGCAGCGCGAAGGCGGGATGCGGTTGTAGAGACGAAGGGGGAAGGGAAGGACATGGGCACCTCCGAAGCAAAGGACGAATGATGAACGGCGAGAGGCGAGGGGCAGCAAAAAGGAAAGCGGCCTCACCGCAACAAAAAACGGTACAGGCCGCTATCACAGAGCCCGTACCGCCGGTGAGGCCGCGCACAATTTCCCTCAAGGACGGTTACGGACTCCGTCCCCGAGCGCAACAAGCGTTGGCGGCAAACGGTACATGCATGTTCATTGCCTTCATTGTACCTGAAAAGGGAAATTTGTCAAACGAAATTGAGGTTGGCAGGCGACGGATGAGCGGGGGGTGGATGTTCTCCCTTTTGTAAAAACGCTTCCCTGCGACATGAGGG
>JALSPT010000127.1 GCA_026985785.1 Anaerolineales bacterium | reverse complement strand
CTTTCTCGCGTTCCAGCGCCTCGGGGTCGGGCTTGCGGAAGGCCATCAGCAGGCGTTTGCCGTCGGGCGACCATTCCAGGCTGCTGATGCGCCCCTTGAGGTCGGTGAGTTTGCGCGCCTCGCCGCCATCCACCGGAATGAGGTAGATTTGCGCCTGCTTTTCGTCGTCGCGGTTGGAAAGGAAGGCGATGGTTTTGCCATCGGGCGACCAGCGGGGCATGGTGTCGTTCTGGTTGCCGGTGGTGAAGGGGCGGCTACGCCCGTTGCGGGTCGAGGCTAACCAGAGGTTGGTGTATTTCTTCTCGGTCTTGCGGTCAACGCGCTGGACGGTGTAAACCACCCAGCGGCCATCGGGAGAAACCCGCAAGTCCTGGATGAGACGGAAACGGTACAGGTCTTCGGGGGTGATGGTATGGGAAGGCATGGGGTGCTCCGTTGTGGGGGGAATTGGTCGGCGATGCACCCCGGCGGCAATTTGCCGCCGCGGGGGGCCTTTTCGGTTATTCTACCCCACATCCGCGCCCCGGATGCTTATTTTTCCCCCACCAACCGCGCGCCGCCGCCCGGCGTGGCTACCAGCACCTGCCGCACACCGCGTAGCCTGAGCAGGCGTGCTTTGACCTCTGAAGCCTTTTCCTGGGGGCAGAGGACGTGCACGTTGGGTCCGGCGTCGATGGTGTAAGCCACCGGCAGCCCTTCCCGCCGCCAACGCCGCACGGCGTGCATGACGGCGAGGGTGGTCGGTGTCCAGTATATCAACGGCGGGCGCGAGGTCTGCATCACGGCGTGCATGATGTGGCAATCGGCTTCGACGATCTCGGCCAGGGCGTCGAAATCGCGCTGCAAGATGGCGGCACGGCACACCGCCAGCCGCCGCGGCGCATCGGCCACGCGAGCGTTCTGCAAGGGGCTGGTCTCGGCCAGGCGGTGGCCTTCGGTGGACCCGACGGCCTTGTGGCGCTGGCTGACCAACGCGATGCAGTCGGCCAGCGCCCAGTGCTCCGGCGGCGCGATGCTCACGGCGAACGAATCTTCATCGGACGAGCCGGGGAGCCACTCCACAAAGCCAGGCGGTACGGAGCGGCAGGCCGAGCCGGAGCCCAGGCGCGCCAGGCGGCTGAGGTCGCGCGGCGGCAGATCCAGCCCCGCCGCGGCTGCCGCCGCCACTGCCAGGGCGGCAAACGCCGCGGCTGAAGAGGCCACTCCCGCGCCGGTGGGAAAGTTGTTTTCCGAGCGCACCTCGGCGTGCCAGTGCAGCCCCGACCAGAGCCGCACCCGGTCCAACACCCGCACCACCCGCGCCAGGCCGCGCCCCCGCACATGGTGGCCGTGCAAAATCAGACGGTCGCCGGGCAAATCTGGGCGGAAGGTGACCGTGGTGCGCGTCACCAGGCCGGCGAGGTTCATCGAAAGCGAGCCGTTGCTGGGAATACGCGCCTCGTGGTCGCGATTCCCCCAGTATTTGATGAAGGCAATGTTTGGATGGGCTTCAGCCGTGGCGGTGGGCATGGGGCAAGTTTACCATACGCACAAAGCCCCCGCGTGGGGGGCTTTGTGTGCGGTCAGGGCTTTTCAAAAGTCTTGCACTCGATTGTTTCAGAAGCGAAGATCTCTCCTACCCCCCGCCCGAAAAGCGCATTTTGCGCTTTTCGGGCACCCCCTTCCCTCCCTTACTAAGGGAAGGAAGGGGGAAAGCCGCCGTCAGGCGGCTGGGGGATGGGTGAGATCGGCCTCGGCGCGGCAAAACATGGTAGCGTTGGCTATTATTGAAAAGCCCTGGTGTGCGGTGGCGTTAGCGTGCTATTTCTTCGCCACGACTTTGATTTCTTTCGGACGCATGGCCTCGGCTTTCGGCAGCCGCAGGGTCAGCACGCCGTCGGCCAGTTCGGCGCTCGCTTTGCCCGGTTCCAGCGGGGTCGGCAAAGTGACGACACGCTTGAAGGGGCCTACCGGGATTTCCTGGAGCAGCAATCCTTCCCCTTCCGGTGCCTTGAATTCGCCTTCCAGCACCACGGTGTCTTCCAACACCTCGATGCGCAGGTCGTCGGTGCTCAGGCCGGGCACCCAGGCGGTGATGATGAAGGCATCGTCTTCTGCCTTGACGTTCATCGGGATGCGCACGCCGCGCTGCCGGGTGTCGCTCACCGGTGCGGTGGTCTCCATCAGACGATCCATGGCGTCCATCAACCGCTCCATGCGGCGGAAAGGATCCAAGCGATAAAGCGTCATCTTGCACCTCCTTACGGGGGAAAGTGGTTCATCACTGTTGATTCACTTGAAGGATAGCAAATCCGCATAAGAAGGATGCAAGAGCAAGATAGGAATTTTGTTAAAGCCGCCGGGCGACGATCACCCAGTAAGGCGCGTCATCGGTCAGGGGCGCACCGTAGAAATCGCCCCACGCCGATTCGAGGGCAAAACCGGCGGCCTGAAGCGCCTCGCTTTCGGCAGGTAACGGGCGGAGGTGGTGGGTCTGGGTGATGGTCAACCGCTCCACCCGTCCGTGGGGGAACAAGCGGTCATAGTGCCAGCGCACCGTCCAACGGCCTTGGGCGCGTTGCCAGCCGGTCGAAACCTGCACGGCCACGCCGTCGCGCGGGTCGGCAAACACGGTTTCCGGCTCCGCGTCGGCCTCGGTGGGGAGAGTGGCAATCAGCGCAGGGTTGGGTGCACTGAACGCAAATCGTCCCCCGGGTTGGAGCACGCGCGCCAGGCCGCGCAAAAAGCCCGCTCGCCGGGGGATGGGCACGGTGGTGTAGGTGTTGCAGGGTAGGATAGCGAGGGAAAAAGCCGCCGAAGCCAGCGGCAGGGCAGTGAAATCGGCTTGCAAGAGGCGGAGGCTGCTGAGCGCAGGCAGGCGGGCTTTCAGGAAAGCGAGCATGGCGGCGTCGCGATCGAGGCCGACCACCCGCGCGCCCACCGCGGCCAGGGGGAGCGCCACCCGCCCGGTGCCGCAGCCCAGCGCCAGCACGCGGCC
>JALSPT010000126.1 GCA_026985785.1 Anaerolineales bacterium | reverse complement strand
GCCAGCATGCCTTTCAGGATATCCATCACCACCGTGGCCGCGCCAACCCATACCCCCGCGGCGCGCATCGCATTGGTGGTGCCCGTGCGCCCGCTTTGAATTTTGCGGACATCGCGCCCGGTTTTCATCTTGACGAAAACGTACCCGAAGGGTATCGAGCCGATCAGGTACGCGACGATAAGCACCCCAAGGGCTTTGAAAACCATGTTGGCTACCTCCTGCATGCAAAGTCCCGCGCACCTATTCTAACACTACCCCCCCATGCCGGTTGCTCATGTTAGCCGGAGGGGGATTTCTTGCCAGCGCTGCCCCGCCAGGCGAAACGCCCGTACCAGCCAGGCGGCGCCGACGGGCGACCAGATGAGGTAAACGACGTCATAGGCAGCCGCCGCCTTGTCCCGCGGTGAAGGGCTGGGAGGCCCTGCCGGATGGCTGTGGTAGATGGCGAGCAGCGTTTCCCCTGCTGCCTCGATGGCCAGCAATGCCCGCACCTGCTCGTCGGGCGCCATGCGGAAGCGCACCGGGCTGTGGAGGACATTCGTCACGGGAAACACGGCGGTGCTTGTGCCTGCTGCCCCTGCCACCAGGCCGCAAGCCTCCAGCGGCGCTTCGGCGGCGACGTGCACCCGCATGGCCAGGTAGTGCTCGTATTTCAGCCGCATCTTACCACGCCCAGGGCAACAGGAGGAGCATCAATGCCAGCACGATGGCGGGCTCCAGGGCGGCTTGGCCGGGCGTTTGCCCTTCCAGCAGGTCGCTCAGGTATACCACCGCGGCATACGTGGCCGCGGTGAGCAGCAAGGCAAAGGCCGCCGGGGGGATGGGCAGGTAGTGGAAGGCGGCTTCCAACTGCGCGGCGACGGCGAGCACGAAAAGGGCTTCCACGGGTTGCCAGCGCCCGTGTTGTTGGAGGTTGAGCGTTCGCAGCGCCACCACCGCAGCCGCGCCCCCCACCGCTGGCGCGCTGAAGAACAGCCGCACCCCCGCCGACCGCAGGGCGGCAATCAGCAAAAAGAACAGGAGGAACCCCAACCCGGTCAGTCCTGCTGCCGCCAGCGGGTAGCGCGGGTCTTCGCCGTCCACCACGATGTATTCGGCGACGAACACCAGGAACCACAGCCCCAGGCCGCCGAACAGCGCAGCCCACCACGTCAGCCCCGGCGGCAGGTGCTGAAGAAAGACCTCCAGCACCCAGGCGGTGAGCGCCGGCAACAGCCAGTGAGGCCAGGTGGGGTGGCCTTGCAAGGCGGGGTGGTCGGCCAGTACCCAGTCCACGCCCGCGACGGTCAGGGCGGCAATCAGCAAGGCCATCAAGCCGGGCACGCTGAGGCGGAGGGGAATCACCACCCCCGGCAGGCGCACCACCGTGCCCCAGGTGGGCAGGTGCACGAAATAGCCGCTGAGCAGCGCCATGGCCAGCGTCGCGGTGACGACGCTGAGTTTGTCGCGGTCGGGGGTGTGGGCAGATGATGCCATGGGTAAGTCCCTCCCGCAGCCGGTGGGGCGGCAGGTGGTTCGGCCAGCGGGCTACACGTATTTGGGCGGGCGTTTTTCTAAAAACGCGCTGACGCCTTCGTGGTGCTCGGGGGTGCGCCCGGCGATGTCCTGAATGTGGGCTTCGTAGTCCAGGATGTCTTCCAGGTGCGGCAGAATGGCGCGATTGAAAGCCCGTTTGGTCAATCCAAAGGCGGCCAATGGCCCGGCGGCCAGTTCCTGCGCCCAGGCCAGGGCTTCTTGCTCCAGGCGCTCGGCAGGCACGACGCGGTTCACCACGCCCCAGGCGAGGGCTTCTTCGGCGGTGAAAGGCTTGTTGGTGAAGGCGTATTCGGTGGCTCGCCCAAAGCCCATCATCAACGGCAAGAGCAACGAAACGCCCGAATCGGGCGCCAAACCGATGCCGGAGAAGCCTACCAGAAAGCGGGTGTTTGCGGCGGCGATGCGCAAATCGCAAGCGAGAGCGACCCCCAGCGCGGCGCCTGCTACTGCCCCGTGCAAGGCGGCGAGCACGGGTTTTTCCAGGCGGCGGAGTTGCAGGATGAGGGGGTTGTAGGTTTGCTGCAGATGGCCGCGCAGGGATTCGCCTTCCACGGCCTGCAGTTCGGTCAGATCCTGCCCGGCGCTAAAGGCGCGATGGGCGGCCTTTAGCAGCACCGCTCGGACCGTGGCGTCGCCTGCGGCCTGGCGCAGCGCCTTTTGGAGCCCCACGGTGAGGTCGTGGGTGAAGGCATTGACGGGAGGATGGTCGAGGGTCAACACCAGCACCGCGCCCTCGCGCTGGACGCGTACCAGGTTTTCCATGCTTGCCTCCTTGGGAAGAAAGGGGTTGATGACCGGTGCGGGCTATTCGTCCTGGGTCTGCCAGCGGGCGATGAGGGCGCGTTCTTCGGGCGTGAGGTTGGCCTGGGCGAGCAGGTCGGGGCGGCGTTCCCAGGTGCGGCGCAGGGATTGCTCCCGCCGCCAGCGCGCAATGCGTCCGTGGTCGCCGGAGCGCAGCACCTCCGGCACTTCCCAGCCGCGAAAGACCGGCGGGCGGGTGTAGTGCGGATGCTCCAGCAGGCCATCGGCGTGGGAATCTTTGGCCGGAGCGTCGGGGTCGCCCAGCACGCCCGGCAGCAGGCGGCTGACCGCATCCAGGACGACCAGTGCGGCCAGTTCGCCGCCGGTAAGGACGTAATCGCCGATGGAGATTTCGTCCGTCACCAGGTGCTGCCGCACGCGTTCGTCCACGCCTTCGTAGCGCCCGCAGAGCAGGGCGATGTGGGGCAGGCGCACCAGTTCACGCGCCACGGTTTGGGTGAATGGCCGCCCCTGGGGGGTGAGCAGGATGACGGGGGCGCGCGGCGGGCGTCCGAGCACGCCTTCTACGGCGGCAAAGATGGGCTCTGGTTTCATTACCATGCCGCCGCCGCCGCCGTAGGGCTCATCGTCCACCACATGGTGGCGGTCGGTGGTCCAGTCGCGGATGTTGTGCAGGTGCACTTCCAGCGCGC
>JALSPT010000125.1 GCA_026985785.1 Anaerolineales bacterium | reverse complement strand
ATCACGTTTGCTTCCCAGGCCAGTTTGGTGACGGGAGCCCATCTCAATCAGCACGACGTCCCCCGGCAATCAGTTTTTCGACCGCTTTGGTCTTCATCACGATGGCAAGGCGCGGCACTATGCTTTCCACATCGGCGATACGCTGGAGGTGACCGATGCCATCGAGGTGTTTACGAAGGGGCTGGCGGCGCGTTGCTTGGGAGCGCGCACGCTGTACGAGCGCGCTGGGGCGCGGGGACAGCGGGCGGTGGTGGTGGGGCACATGTACGCCAACGGCGCCGACCGTTGGCTTCCCTTGGAGGTGGACAAACTGGCCCGACTGACCAAAGGGTGGGGGGCGCTCGCGCTCTCTCCTGCCGAGTTCGATCGCCAGGTGCTGGAAATGACCTTGCAAGAACTCGATGCTCATGGGATGCCCGACATTTTGACGGTGTATTTCATGGGGATGGATGCGTATAGCCATGCTCATGGGCCTGCAGCGCAGGGGACGTATCTGCGGACGGCGCTGGACCCGCTGATTGGGCGGCTTGTGGAGGCGGTGGAGGCGCTCACCATGCCAGACGACCCGCCTCTTTGGGTATTGCAGCCGATCACGGTCAGCGTCCTGTCCTCGACGACGAGGCGCACGCCATCCACTTGCGGGCATTGGCTCCGCTTTTCGAGGCGGAAGGGCTGGATCTGCTGGATTATCCCGGCGAAGGGCGGCATAGCGAAGCCGTGGTCGCCTTCAACGGCGGCATTGCCTTAGTGTACGTCCGTCGCAAGGATGATCGCTGGGAATCTCCCCCCGATTTCCGGCGTCAGGTGCTCCCCCTGGCGCGGCGTTTTTGGCAGGCCCACCGTACTGGGCAGGATGCGCCTGCTTTGGAAGGAGCGTTGGCGGGGGTGTTCGTGCGCGCCGTCGAGGCCGACGGCTGGCGTTCCCCCTATTTTGCGCTGACGCCGGAGGGAGAGGCGGAATCGTTGGCCGCCTGGTTCCGGCGTTTGCCGGCACACACCCATGCCGATGCCGTGCATCGCTTGAACCGCATGGCCTCGCCGTTGAGCGGCGATATTTTGCTCTTGCTCGATCCTTTGGTGGGGCGTTACTTTGGCCATCCGGTGAAGGGGCTGCACGGCGGCGAATCCTGAAGCCTCACGGGCTGCCCTGGCTGTGGCCTGGCCTGGGGTGGGCGAAGCGGTTTGGCTTCACGCCTGGCGGCAGTTCGAGCAGGCCGTGCGCACGCGCTGCCAGATGGAAGGCGGGCGTGCGCCGCAGACGGTGGATGTGTTGACCGGGTTGGAGGCCGTGTTGTTAGGCTGAGGTTATGTGGAAGGTGGCGGGGGGAGCACCCGCCGCACGACGGCGCGGATTTCGGCCTGGATGGCTTCCGGAGGGCGGTCGGCGGAGATGGTGACCCAGCGTTCCGGCTCGGCGGCGGCCATTTTGCGATAGCCCTGGCGCACTTTGTGGTGGAAGGCCAGGGTTTCGGCGTCCAGGCGGTTCCATTCGGGGAGGAGGGGGCGTCCGCGGCGGCGCATCAGGCCTTTTTCGGGTTCGATGTCCAGCAGAAAGGTCAGGTCGGGCTTCAAGCCGCCGGTGGCGTAGGCGATGAGCCGCTGCAACTCGGCAAGGTCTTCTCCTCGCCCGTAGCCCTGGTAAGCCAGGGTGGAGTCGGCGAACCGATCGCAGAGCACGATCTTGCCCGCTGCCAGCGCGGGACGGATGAGTTCGTCCACGTGCTGGGCGCGGGAGGCCTGAAAGAGCAACACCTCGGTGCGCGGCTGCATGGCCTCGTTGGCATGGTCGAGCAGAATGCGGCGGATTTGGTCGCCGATGAGCGTGCCCCCCGGCTCGCGCGTCAACACCACGGCGTAGCCTTGCGCTTCCAAAAAGGCCGCCAGGCGCCGCGCCTGCGTGGTCTTGCCGCTGCCTTCCGGCCCTTCAAACGTGATGAACGCCCCGCGCATTTTAGGCTTCTTCCCGGTAAATCCTCACCCGCCGAAACGGCTCGCGCCCGTACGAGCGGGAGGTGAGGCGGGCTTCTTCGGCCAGGCGATGTTGTAGACGGCGGACGTCGGCGGGAGCGGGCGTGAGGTCGATCCAATCGGCGCCCGCCAGCACGGCTTCGATCGCAGCCTGCGTTTCGGCTAAAATCTGGTCGATGCTCATGCTGTCGGCGCGCGCTTCCAGGTGGAACAGGTTTTCCAAAAAGTGCTCCATCTGCTTGACCGTGTTGGAGCGCAGCACGTGGATGGGCAGGCCGCGGTTCTCGGCGTCCACGATGATGCGTGGGCGCTTGCGGTAGTACGAGCGCAGCGTGACCAACACTTGGGCTTCCCGCAGGTTGTCCACCATCTGGGCGGGGACGTGAAGGTACTGGGCGGCCTTGCGGAGCCGGTTGCGGGCAATGCCGTGAGGGTAGATGCGGATAGGCTGGAGATGTTGAGAGGAAGGGGGCGATGAGGCAGCGGCCATCTCGTCGGCTTGGCGGGAGAAATCGGCGCTCCCCATGCGCTTGGGGCCGCGCTGGCTGCGGTCGTTTTCCTGCTTTAGCGTCACTTTCTCGGTTTGGATGTTGCCCGCTTCGTCCCGATAGCGCAGTTCGGCGTGCAAGGGCGCACCGCGCAGCAAGGCGTCCACGGCTTCGGCAACGTCTTTGTGTACCAGAAGCCGGTCGCGGTCCTGAATTTCGACCAGGATGTCGAATGTCGGCGGGGCGCGCCGTTCGAGCACGGTTTTCTGGGTGCCGCGGCGGCGGGCTTCTTCGTCGGAAAGCGTGACCGATTCGATACCGCCCACCAGGTCGGAAAGGGTGGGGTTGAGCAGCAGGTTTTCCAGGGCGTTGCCGTGGGCCGTGGCGATGAGTTGCACGCCACGCTCGGCAATCGTGCGGGCGGCCAAGGCTTCCAGTTCGCGCCCGATTTCGTCGATCACGATCACTTCGGGATTGTGGTTTTCCACTGCCTCGATCATCACTTCGTGCTGGAGGGATGGCATGGGCACCTGCATCC
>JALSPT010000124.1 GCA_026985785.1 Anaerolineales bacterium | reverse complement strand
TCGGTGCTGCCGAAGAGGAAGAAGGCCAGTCCGGTCAGGCCGGTCAGCAGCGGCGCGCTACCCAGAGGCGTCGGGTGGCGGGCGGCCACTTCCAGCGCCTGCAAAGCCAGCCGGGCTTCGTTTTCGCCCAGCGGTGCGCGCCCCAGCCCCCACAGCCGCACCGTCAGCGCGACGGCGACGGCCAGGGCGTAGAGGAGATGTTCGGTCGTGAGTGAGGTGGAAGAACGGGGCATAGGAAAGTCGTTTAGTCGTGTAGTCGTGTAGTCGTTTCGTCGGGTGGTCATGTAGTCGTTTAGTCGCGTGGTCGGTTTGTCGCGTAGTATTCGCCATTCCTCATCCCACGCGACCATCAAACGACGCGACTACGCCACTACCAGACGACGCGACTACCTGACGACCTCGTAAATTGTAACCGCGCCCTGTCGGAAAACCACAGGCAGGTGGCGGGAAAATTTGTCTTCCTGGACGGCATACGTCGTCCGCTCCAGCGGGGCAATCACAATGTAGCGGATGTGGTAGCGGGCAATGAGGCGGTCGGCTTCTTCCCAGGAAGGGGTGGCGTAAAGGGTGCGGATGTCTTCTTCTCGCCCGGCGAAGAGGCTCCCGCCGCCGCGCCACTGGCTTTCGTGCCCCGGCCAGCCCAAGACGGCTGGCTGTCCGCTGTAGGTGCTGATGCGGGCATACTGGGTATAACTGCCGCCCACGGCCTCCGCCAAGGTCCCCAGCGGCGCGGTCTCGAGCCATTGGATGGCCGCCCATTCATCGGGTTGCTGCCGTTGGAGATAAACGCCCGCGTTCAGCGTCCAACCGTCGGCGGCGCGAAAATCGTTGGTACGGTTGGGGAGCGCCAACACCGGATAGACCAGCCCAAGCACCAACGCCGCCACCCAACCGGCTTGCGCCACTGGTTGCCAGCGCGTCCGCTGCCGAGCCAACCAGGCGACGGCGTAGGCTGCGGCCAACCCCCAGAGCAGCCATCCCTGGTAGTAAAACTTGAAGACGGTGTTCATGCGGGTACCAAACTGGTCGCGCAGGTAAAAGAAATCGGGGAACAGCACCAACAGCCCCCCGAAAAGGGTGAGCAGGGCAGGGAAGGCATGGCGAGAGGTCGCTTTCGGGGCATGTTCGGTGGTGCGGCGCGTGGGCAGGAGGAGGAAAGCCGCCAATCCCAGCAGAAGGGTCACCGTCAGCGTGCCGCCCGGATGACCAAAATGGCGGCGAATGGCGCCAGCAGCCAGTTCCCGCCACGAACTCGCGCCGTTCACGCCGAGGAACGCGCCGGCTGCCGCAGCCATCGCAGGGGTGAGCGGCGGCAGGTGGGCGATTCCCCACCCCAGCAACAACGCCCCCACGAACAGCAGCCCGGCGAAACCGATAGCACCGAGAAGCACCCACCCCAAGTCGAGGGTTGGAGACCAACGCCTCCGCTGCAGGACAGCGGGAATCAGCCAAAGGAAAAGCGGCACGAGCAACGGGCCGAACATTACCCACAGTTGCACACCGCGAGTGGGGTTGAGCAAATTGGGCAGCACCCCGCCTGCCTGAGAGGAGAAGCCGAGGTAGAAAGGCAAATACAGCACCCCACCTGCAACGCCCAACAACAATCCAAGGCTAAAGAACGACCCGATTTGCGCCCGCCATCCTGTCCAGCGGGCACGCCGCAGGGCATAAGCCGCCGCAAACAGCCCGACGTAGATGGGAAAATCCCACGTGTTGAGGAAAGCCATCCCTCCCAACACCACGGCGGCCAGCAGGAAACCCGGCCAATCCAGCGGCAGGTGTCGCAAGGCGGCGAAACGCTCCGGGAGGCGATAGCGGCGCAGACGGCGGCTGCCCCCCAGGTACAGATTGAGCGCCAGCCCAACCGCCACCAGCGCAAAGGGGTACGCCAACACGTGGGGGTGAAGGTCGCCCAAGAGGTAGGAAAAGAAAGGGAATTCGTCGATGACCTCTTGGAAAACGCCCTGCAAATTATGGTCGCTGACCACACGGGAAGCCCGCCACCACCACCAGAAGCGCTGCGGCGTCCAGCCGAAGGGGGGCTGGGGCGGCTGGGCAAGGTCTTTGATATCCAGCCAGCGCCAGAAAGCGGGCGAGAGCAGGCCGCGGCGGTGGAGCACTTCCAGCGCGCCCTCCCAGTTGCCGGTCAGGGCAATAAACAGAGGTGCCAACAAGGCTGGCCACGGGTGGCGCGGTCGGATGAGGGTGTAGGCCACACCGAACGCGCCGGTGATGGTGAGGGCGAAGACGGTGCTCAAGCCCAGGTTGAAGGCCACGGGGCCCGGCACGGCCAGCAATTTCGCCAACATGCCCACCAGCACATAGCCAAAGTAGTAGTAGGAAATGGCGTAACCGGAGAGCCACGGGTCATGGGGCGGAAAGGTGGGCGAGCGCAGAATAGCATCGATGAACGCCAATTCCATCGGTTTCTCCGTGCCCACGGCTGCCGGTATCAAACCACGCACATAGACCGCGGCGGCAAAGGCAAGGAGGAACGCCCCCTCCACCCACACCACCAGGCGGCGGTTTTCGGCAAGCCAGCGGAAGGGACGGCGGGGCGACCTACGATTGAGCACCCACCCCACAGCGGCCAACGCCATCAGTGCCGTCAGAATGCTCCCGGGGGCGTTGGCAGCCAGGTGCAGCGAGGCAAGCAGCCAGAACAAATAGCCCCACACAAGCAACCCCAACGCGCGGCTCAGAGCGTAACCGCGATCGGCCAGCGCGGGCAGCAGGCGGTAAGCCAGCGGGAAAGCCAACAAGCCGGTGAGGGTAAGCGTGAGGTACCAAAGAATAGCGAAGAGCATAAGGACGGTTCAGTAGCAGGTGTCGGGGGGGGGTGCAAGCAAATGTCGTAGAAGCACTTTTCAGGATCTCACCCCTCCCCCGCCGCCTACGGCGGCCTCCCCCTCCCCTCCCTTCAGTAAGGGAGGGGAGGGGGAAGGCGGAGGCTGTCCTAACGAAGGACAAGCCTCCGCCAGGGGGTGGGGAGAGATC
>JALSPT010000123.1 GCA_026985785.1 Anaerolineales bacterium | reverse complement strand
ACGACGCCGCGACGCAGCGTCTTTGGTGGGACTACGGCTGCGCGGCGGGTGTAAAACGGAACAGCACACCCTCGCCGGGTTCCAGGAAGATGTCGAAGTGGGCGCGTCCGGCGTCGTTCTCGAAGGACACCTTTTCCCACTCCCCTGTAGTGACGTTGAACGCCTCCAGGGTGCGCAGGGGCATGCGCACGCTCACTGTGCCTTCCACGGGTTCCTCGTAACTTCGGTTGGTGAGCATGAAATGATCTTCCCTGCCGTCCGCCGAGCGAAAGACGCCCACGACCAATTCGCTCTCGCTGGCCAGAAGTTTGGGGCGCGGTTCCCCCGGAAACACCACCAACCCGGTGCCGGTGCTGTATGCGTCCGTCGAGGTCAAGGAGACCAGCTGCGGCCCCAGGACCTGAAGTTCCTGATTGAGGTGTTGAATAGCGGGGTACACCTCATCGCCATCGGGATTGCCGGTCACGCCCCAGGGGTGGTCCCAGTGGAACCAGACGATGCCATGAGCGCCATAGGTGAGTGCAGTGTCAATCATCCAGCGCTGCTCTGCCTCGGTGGGCGTGCGCCAGTCGAGGTCTTCCGCAGGCGTGCCGTTGGTGCCCACGCCCTGGATGAAACTGACGAAGGGGATGTCGTATTTCAGCGCATACTTGCGAATCAACCGTAACTGCGCCAGATATTGCTCGGTCTCGTCCCAGCCGTTGAAGAAGATGTAGCGGTCGAAGGGCAGCCAATCGGGACGCACGGTCTGTAAAAAAGCCTCGAGATAGGTCGGACTGCCCTCATCGTCCGAAAAATACGGGTACAGGTTGACAAACACCGGGCGCGTCAGGTCGTGGGTGCGGATACGAGCCACCACGCGTGCCACATTGGGGAACGCGTCCTGCGAAGGCTCGTCGCAGATGTAGTAGCCGGTCATCAGCGGGTCATCCTTGTACTTTTCCACCAGGCTGTCGAGGGCGCGTAGTTCCTCCTCGGTGATCGGCGGCGGCGGGCCATCCTCGCCGCGCAGTTTTTCCTCGCCGATGAAGTCTGCAATATCCAGGTAATAGGCGAAACCAAAGTCGTGCGCTTTTTGTATCAACGCCTCTTCATCCCGCACCCAAAGCAAGTGGTCGAAATGCGCTTCTTGATAGTGGGTGAGGATGGCGTCGTCGTAAGGCGGCTCTCGATAGGCGTAAGGAGGGTTGTAGGCGCTGAGCAAAAAATGCGTCTGCCGCCACGCGGTGGGTTGCACGGGCACTGTAAGGGTGCTGTTCGCCGTGCCTCTCGTGGAAGGGGATACCTGTAGCCCTATCCGATAGTCTTTTGGGGTATCGAAGACCACCTCCCAGCGAAAGCGTCGCGTTTCGCCCGCGGCCAGCACACCATGCACCTCTTGCGGCCCGTTGATCAGTGTGGCCCCGGGAGGCAGCACAAAGTGCAGCGTGAATTCGCCGCCTTCGGCTGCGACATTCCGCAACGTGGCGACCAGCGGCACCTTTTGGCCGGGCACCACCAGTGTGCGCTCGTAGAGGAAGTCCGCGATCCGGATCTCTCCCCCGCGGTGGGGCGCCGGCGGGATCGCCACGGGAGACGGCGTGGGGGTTGCTACTGGGATAGGGCGCGTCGTTGCTTTGCCTTGAGGAGCGGCTTGCAACGCCTGTTTCCCTATCACACTCAGGCTGAGCACTACGCCCAGCAGCACGATCGTGGCCATTATTCTCTTCATGTTGTCCTCCTGCTTCAAAACCTTTACAACCGCGTCGCCAGCGCGTGCCACTGCTGACGCCAGCGACGGATGGGCTCGGGCTCACGTCCAAAGTATACCCGATTGGTCAGCGCCACGGCTACCAGTCGGCGCGCCGGGTCGACATACAACGACGTGCCCGTAAAGCCGGTGTGTCCGAAAGCAGTAGGGCTAAGGGGCGCCGCAATATCCTCCGGCGAAGACGAGCGCAGCGCCCAGCCCAACCCCCGTCGCAGGCCACCTTTCTCGGCCTGAGGTTGCACGGCAGTGCGCGCCCACTTCCCCAGAGTGGCCAGCAGGCCCTGCCCGCGGAGAGCATCCAGCCAAGCCTGCCCCAGCGCGGCGACATCGGCTGCAGCGGCAAACAATCCGGCATGGCCGGCGACCCCGCCCAGCGCCCAGGCGTTTTCGTCGTGCACCTCGCCCCACAACCGACGCCCGCGCCAGCGGCAACGCTCGGTGGCCGCAATGCCCCACAGAGGCGCAGCAGGAGGAGCCGCCGGACGAAAATGCACCCGGAGCAATCCCAACGGCTCGCTCACCCACGCGCGCAGTGCTTTGGCCAGAGGCTGGCCGCTGAGCGCCTCGGCAGCCCATCCCAACAGAATAAAATCGAGGTCGGAGTACACGACGTGCTGGCCTGGAGGATAGGCGAAAGCCGTTTCCATGACCGCTCGGCGGCGCTCTTCGGCAGGCATGCGGAACAGGGGCAGCCAGGCGGGGAGGCCGGCGTTGTGTGCCAGCAGCCGCCGAAAGGTGGCCGCATCGGCCTCGACCTCACCTCCCTGCGGGGCGAGGGTGATCATTTTCCCGCTTTGCAGCGGGTCGGGGTAAGGAGCCAGCGGGCGCGGTCCGCAAAAGGCAGGTAGCACTTCCCCCAACGGTGCGTCCAGGCTCAGGCCGTGGGCTGCGAGCAGCCGGAGCACGGCTGTGGCCGTGAAAAGTTTGGTCAGCGACGCGAGATCAAAGAGCGTTTCCGGGGTGGCTTTTTCCTCACCTGCCTCCGGGTTCACGCGTCCGGCGGCGTGTAGAAAAACCACCTTGCCTTCCCGCTGGATGAGGCCGACGGCGGCGGTGAACACCTGCCCCACGGCGGCTTCCAGGTGGTGCCGCAAGGCGCGCTGTACGGCGGTCACGGTTGGCGCACCTCTTCCGTTTCAAGGGCTGCCAGCGCCGCGGCGATGTGGCCGGCGGCTTCCTGCAATGCCTGCCGCGCGGCGGCAATCGGCACGCCCGCCAACAGGCTCACCAGGGCAACTTTGACCTCCCAGCCGCTGGCCTCCAAGGCTGCCGCAGCCTCTTCGGCGGATGCACCGCTGGCCTGCTGCAAGATGCGGCGGGCGCGCGCCCGCAGTTTCTCATTGTCGGGCTGGACGTCGACCATCAAATTGTCGTATACCTTGCCTAACCGCACCATGGTGGCCGTGCTCAGCATGTTGAGCACCAGTTTTTGGGCTGTGCCGGCCTTGAGGCGGGTAGAACCGGCGATGATTTCCGGCCCGACGCGCGGGGCAATCACGTGTTGGGCTTCTTCGGCCACCGGCGACGGCAGGTTGCACACCACGGCCACGGTCAGCGCCCCACGGCGACGGGCTTCGGCCAGCGCGCCGCGCACATACGGCGTCTGCCCGCTGGCGGCAATGCCGACCACGGTGTCCAGCGGAGCGACGCCCAAGTCGCGCATCGCTTGAGCGCCGTCGGCGGCCACATCTTCGGCGCCTTCCACTGCCTGGCGAAGGGCGGCCTCGCCGCCTGCAATGACCCCCACGACCTGCTCCGGCGAAACGCCAAAGGTCGGCGGACATTCGGAAGCATCCAGCACTCCCAGCCGCCCCGAAGTGCCTGCGCCGACGTAAATCAGCCGCCCGCCCTGCGCCATGCGCTCGGCGATGGCCTCCACCGCAGCAGCAATTTGGGGCAACACCGCCCCCACGGCGTTCACCGCCCGTTTGTCTTCGACGTGCATCAAGGCCACGATGTCGCGCACCTTTCTCCGATGCAGGCCGCGGCTGAGGACATTGGGTTCCTCACTGGCCCAGGGGGCGGCGGTCTGGCCTATTTCTTCCGGTTGTTGGCGGGGGAGGTGCACGCCCATCTCTTCCCATGCCAACCGAGCCGCTCCCAGTGCGGCGTTTTCGGCGGGGAGGAAGAAGCGCGCATGGGGCAATCGCACCCGCATAGCCTGCACTGCCAGAGCACGGTAAAAAGCATTTTTGGTCAGCAGGCTGCCGCTGAGTACGATGGGGATGTCATCTTCCCACCTCAGCCGCCCCGCCACGGCCTGTACAGCAGTAGCCAGCGCGTCGGAACCGCGGGCTACAATCTCCGCGGCGACGCCATCCCCTGTGGCAGCCACTTCCAGCACCAGCGGTGCGAGCGCGGCAATCATCTTGACCGAGCGCTCCGGCGCGTATAGCCAGGCGACCAGTTCGTCGGGGCGAGAGAGGTTCAGCGTCCGCAGCACAAGGGGGGTGAGCTGGGTGGGCAAGCCGAGACCGTCGTAGGCGTGCAGCACGGCGCGCACTGCTTCCACCCCCAGGAAATAACCACCGCCGGTATCCAGGCAGTATCCCCTCCCCCCGGCCCGGGCGCGTTGACCATCCACACCCACGCCATAAGCAATCATCCCTGTGCCGGCGATCAAAGCAATGCCGTGCCGCTGCCCCAAACCGCCTATCAGCGCGGCGTGGGCGTCATGGGCAATCTGTAGGCGGAGACGAGGCCAATTTTTTCTTGCAAGGCGTGCAAGGGTGTTCTCTTCGGTCTGGCTTCCGATGCCTGCCAGGGCGAGTGTGAGGGCTGTCGCCTCTTCTGGTTGCCGCCTGGCTTGCTCGCAAGCCCGTTGGACAGCCCATTGCACTTCCACCAGCACCCCTTCCCAGCCGGTTTGGTGATGGTTCGCGGCGCCGCTTTTCCCCCGCCCCAGCACGCGCCCATCCCTGGTCAACAAAACGGCTTCGGTCTTGCTGCCGCCGCCATCCACGCCAATTACGAAGTCATCGTCAGCAAAACGCGTCACGACGAACCGCCTGTGCTATTTTCCGATGCCAGCCGTCAAGCCGGCAATGATTTGCTTGGTTGCCAGCAGGAAGATCACGATCAACGGCAACGTGGTGATGATCAACCCGGCGAACAGGGTGGACCAATCGGCTTGAAATTCGCCGAAGAAGCGGGTCATGCCCACCGGCAGCGTCCACTTGCTGGTCGAGCGCAGCAACACCAGGGGAAAGAAGAAATCGTTCCACAAGGGAACGAACTGAAAGACCACCACGGTCGCCAGCGCGGGGCGCACCAGAGGCAACATGATGCGCCCAAAAATCGTCCATTCATTGGCGCCATCGATGCGGGCGGCTTCACTGAGTTCCCCCGGAAGTTGGCGGAAGAAGGCCGAAAGGATGAACACCGAAAAGGGGATGCCCGTGGCTGCGTACACCAGAATCAGGCCAATGCGGCTATCTATCAGCCCCAGATGGTCGAGCAACAGGAACAGCGGCACGATGGCCAGCCGGAAAGGCAACATCAGCCCGGCAAGGAAAAAGGCCAGCAGCGCGTTGCTGAAGGGAAACTTATAGCGCCCCAAGACGTAACTGGCCAGCGCCGAAACAGCCGTTGCCAGCACCACCGCGCTCACCGTGATAAACAACGAGTTGAAGAAGTAGGTGTTGAAATTCGCCTTCTCCCAGGCCTTGACGAAACTGGCAAAGGAAGGCGAGGTGGCCAGGGCCAGAGGGTGCCGAAAGATATCTCGGGTCGGGCGCAAGGCATTGTTGACCACCAGCAACAGCGGCAGCAGCACCACGGCAGCGTAGCCCCACAGCAAAACATGCACGAGTAGATCGGAGATCTTTGCCCGGGCGCGAAGTGAGGAAGTGGAACTCAGATTCATGTCAGCTCCTCTTCCATGTGGCGGAAATAGCGCAACATGATCATCGAAACGCCGAAGATGAAGACGAACATCAGCACGGCCAGCGCTGAGGCCACGCCAAAGGCATCGACCCCGCCGCGGAAAGCCGTGCGGTAAAATACCAGGCCTAAGACGTCGGTTGCCCCGCCGGGTTCGCCGTTGGGCCCGCCCATTGCCCAGATGAGGCCAAAGGCGTTGAAGTTGCCGATGAAGGTGAGCACGGTCACGATGCCAATGACCGGCAGAAGAAGCGGCATCTCGATCCGCCGGAATAGTTGCCAGCCTGTGGCGCCGTCGATGCGGGCGGCTTCGCGCAGGTCGTCGGGGATGTTGGTCAGACCGGCGGAGAACAGCAGCATGGGGAAGCCCACCCATTGCCAGGCATTGACCAAAATGATGGCCGGGAGCGCGGTCGCCGGATCGCCCAGCCAGGGGAGTGCCCAAGCGCGTAGCCCCACCATGCGCAGAAATTGGTTGATGGGGCCGAAAAGGGGATTGAGAATCAGGGACCACAGATACCCCACCACCAGGGCACTGATGAGGTAGGGCAGGATGTACACCGTCTGCAAAAAACGTTTACCAAAGCGAGAGGTATAGAGCAGTTTGGCAAACAGCAATCCCAAAGTATTCTGTACCAACATGGTGCCGATGAAAAAATAGACGTTGTGCAAAAAAGCGCGCGGCAACTCTTTGTTGAGCGGATAACGGGTGAAAAGTTCGTGGAAGTTGCGCAGGCCGGCAAACGCGCCCCGGGCCAACCCCTTGAACTCGAACAGGCTGAAGTAAAATGATTGCGCCAACGGCCACACCATAAACACGGTGTAGAGCAAGAAAGCCGGCAAAACAAAAAGGGCAATCACTGGCCACGACGGCGCGTGTTGCCCTACCCCTTTGGCTCGCCGGCGGGGTCTTTTGTTCCGCCGAGGGGAAGTGGAAGTCGCAGAAACCGTCATAAGCGCGCTCCAGGGGGGATGACGAGCCAATTGACTGGCTCGTCATCCCTAAAAAAGGAGGTCAGGAGGTTGCCACAACGCTACTTCTTGAACGGCTCGAACCACTGAGCCAGACCTTCCTGCACACTTTGGGCGACCTGTTCGGGCGTCATTTCGCCGAGCAGCATCTTCTGCAGGCCGGTGCCGAGCACTCTGTGGCCTTGCGGCTCGCCATAGCGGAAGTCGACCAACATCAGGTACGGCGTGGGGGTTTCGGCGTAGAACTTGGCAAACTGTTGCAGCAGGGGATCTTTCGGTTTGGCCTGCGGCAGGGGAGAAAGTTGCTTGATCTTCTCGGTGAACAACTGGCCGAATTCCGGCGTCCCCATCCATTCTACCAGTTTAATGGCCTCTTCCTTGGCATCGCTGTTGGCGCTCACGCCGTAGGAGCCGTCCATCCAACCGGGGGTGAGAGGACCGTTATGAACCGAGTTGGGGGCAGGCGGTACGCGGAAGACACCGATGTTCATGTCGGGTGCCTGGTCGCGCCAGTACCCCACCTCGAAAGAGCCGCCAATGAAGATGCCGGCCATGCCGTTGATGAACAGCGTGCGGGCATCCTGGTAACTCACACCGACAACGTTATCGGGCATGTAGGGCTGCAGGTCTTTGACCAGTTGGATGGACGCGACGTAGTTGGGGTCAAGGAAATTGGTCTCGCCAGCCAGCACCTTCTTTTCGAACTCGGGGCCGCCGTAGCGAGGTGCGCCCACGGCATCGTGCACGATGGGCAGCATCCAGGTGTCCTTGGCCGGTACGGCCAGCGGGATGTAGCCGCCATCTTTCAGCGCCTTGAGGACGTTCATGAACTCGTCCCAGGTGGTGGGTTCGCTCAGGCCCAACTCCTCGAAGATGTCCTTGTTGTAGAAAGCCGCCACGGCCTGAATGCCAAACGGCACGCCGTAAATGTGGCCGTCTTTGATGCCGGTTGCGCCCTTGAGGATGTCGGGGGTAAAGTTGGAAAGGGTTTTGACTTTGCCATCCAGCGGCACGAGTTGGCCGGCTTCGACCAGCGGCTGCAAACCGCCGTAAGCGCGCAATTGGACGACGTCGGGGCCGTTGTCGCCGGTCAGGCCGGTGGCCAGGATGTTGTTGTAGTCGGTCGCTACGAAGGGCACGAATTCCACGGTGACGTTGGGGTGTTCTTTTTCGTAGACCGCGAAGATTTCGTTGTAGGCTTTTTCGTCTTCCGTGCGCCATGACCACACGGTGATTGTGACCTTCTCGGCCTTGGGCGCCTCGGTGGGCGGGGCTTCTGTAGGTTGTGCCTGAGGAGCCTGGGTGGGCTGCGCCTGTGCCTGAGTCGGCGCGGGGGCTTGGGTTTTGGGTGCTGCCGTAGGCTGCTGGGCACAGCCAACCAGAGCAGCAATCACGACCATGACGATCAAAACTCGCCAAACGGTTTTATGCAACATGTTTCTTCCTCCTAAAGAATAAAAAATGGGAACCTTTGTTTTTCAGCCTTGCATTTACATGGCAACACCTCCTTGTAACCAGCTTTCTTTCACCATACTGCCGACGTTTACTTCTTCTCAAGGGCGGTAGATCTTGGAAACCGCGCCTTCATGAGGTATGCTTCCCACTCGTAATTCTACCTTCAACCGGAAACGGTCGGCCCGGTAGAAGGAAACCACGAACTCTACTGGTTGCCCTGAATGGGTATAGGTCACCCGTTCCATTGCCAACACGGGTGCATCAGGGGCGATATCCAGCAAAGGGGCAACCTGGGCATTGGCCTCTCGGGCTTCGATCCATTGTTCCGCCCGCACCAGTTGTGCTCCATACTGACCCTGTAGCACCGCGTAAAGGGAGTGCTTTTCCAGGTCTACCTGATCCAGGCCTGGGAACTTGGAGGTAATCAGGTAGGCGTGTTCCACGGCCACTGGCACACTGTCCACCAATCGCTGCCGTGAAATGCGGAAAAGCGGTGTGCCTTCGGTTACCTTCAGGTGGCGCGCCTGGTAGGCTTCGGCAGGAACAACGGCGATGTCCAGCAATCGTGAACCGGCCCGGAACCCCTGGGCGCGTACCTCTTCCGTGAAGCCGCTCAGCCGCTGCAGGTTTTGCTCGATTTTGGGATCTCGCCCGACGAACGTCCCCTTGCCGGGCACGGTGTACAAATAGCCGTCGTTGATCAACGTTTGCAAAGCCTGACGCACCGTCATCCGGCTGATCCCCATGGCCTCGCTCAGTTCTCGTTCGGAAGGCACACGCTGGTGCGGCGTCAGGTCGCCGGCGTGGATGGATTGCAAAATCGCCCGCCGGATCTGAAGGTACAACGGCTCGGCGCTTTCCCGATCGACAGTTGGTAGCACAAGGCGCATGAGACACTTCTCCACTTGGAGGGAGGAAGCAAAGGGAGGCTTGTGGCATAGTCTGGTATAGTCCAGTATAGGCCAATTGTATCACACTGGATCTTGCGCCGGGGTACATTTCTACGACGAAGTTTAGAAAAATTCCGTGGGGCGTGCATTATCCTTTAGGAGTTGCGCAGTTCCCCCAGTTCATCTCACCGCGAGGCGGATTGAGCGTCGTCGGAGCCCGCGGAAGCAGTCTCCCGCCCCGAGTAGGAGATGGCTTTGCTGCCATGCGCGGCGAGTAGTCCTCTGGGAAGGGAGTGCGGGTGTCGTTTAGTGCCAAAATTTCCCAGCCGCGCTGATGGGCAACGGTCTCAAGGGCAGGGTCAGGGAACGCGGCTATAGGATGGGCGACGGCTTCCAGCAGGGCCAGGTCGGTGATGGAATCGGCATAGGCGTAACCCTCGGCGGGGTCAAGCGGCGCGCCGCGGGCGGCAAAGTAATCCTGCGCCAGGCGCCATTTGTGGGCGTCGAGCGCCGGCGGCGGGATGACGCGCCCGGTGTAACGGCCAGCGGCATTGGTGGCAAAGCGGGTGCCGATGGCGTGGGGCACGCCCAAGTGCCGGGCAATGGCGGCCACCGGCGGTAGCGGCGCGGCGGAGACCAGCGCCACGGTGTCGCCGTGGGCGAGGTGCGCCTGCAAGCGCGCCAAAGTGGGCGCGCGCTAAGTGCCTTCGAGGTAAGTTTTAGCCACCCAATCGCCGATGGCCGCGGCGTCGGTTTCGCTTTCGCCACGCAAATACCAGCCGAGGTTGGAGGACCAGCGGTAGCGAAAGGGGTACTCCCCTATCAAGCCAGCCTTGCGCAGGCCGTAGAGCGGGTAGTGCACGGCGAGGTAGAGAGCGTGGGTCAGCCGCTTGCGGCGGCGGGTGCTGAAATAGGCCATCAGCCCGCCCCAGATATGGGCGCTGGTCAGGGTGCCATCAAGGTCGAAAAGGGCGAAAGGCATGGTAGGTTTTCCTTTTGTGTGTGAATGGGGTGGGAGGTTATGGTAAAGGTACTGGTTATACGAAATAGGCTATGCGAAAAACACGCTTTTACGCGCGGGCGCGCTCAGCGCGCCATCAACGCGCCCAGTTCGCCGTAGGCGCGCGCCCGCTCTTCCTTGAACTGCTGCGTGTACAGCCGGTAGTAGTGTCCGCGCAGGCGCAGCAACTCGGCGTGCGTGCCCATTTCCTCAATGCGGCCATCCCGCATCACCACAATGCGGTCGGCTTTGCGGATCGTGCTCAGCCGATGGGCAATCACGAAACTGGTGCGCCCTTGCAACAAGGCTTCCATGCCGCGCTGAATGAGCGCCTCGGTGAGCGTGTCCACGCTGGAAGTGGCCTCGTCCATCACGAAAATTTCCGGCTGCGCCAGCACCGCCCGCGCCAGGCTGACCAGTTGCTTCTGCCCGGTGGAAAGCAGCACGCCCCCCTCCCCCACCTCGGTGTCGTAGCCTTTCTCCAGCCGCATGATGAAGTCGTGCGCCCCGGCAATGCGGGCGGCCTCCTCCACCTCTTCATCGCTGGCCTCCAGGCGGCCATAGCGAATGTTCTCCCGAATGGTGCCGCTGAACAGGTGCGGCGTCTGGAGCACGATGCCAATGCGCCGCTGGAGGCTTTCCAGCGTGTAGTCGCGATAATCGCGCCCCGCAATGCGGATGACGCCCTCGCGCGGTTCGTAAAAACGGCACAGCAGGCTCACCAGGGTGGTCTTGCCGCTGCCCGTAGGGCCGACGATGGCGATGGTTTCCCCGGCCTCTACGGTGAGGGAAAGGTCGCGAATCACCGGCTTGTCCGGCTGATACCAGAAGGTGACATGGTCGAACTCGATGCGCCCCCGCAGCGTGGGCGCGGGGATGGCGCCGGGGCGGTCTTTGATTTCCGGTTCGGTATCCAGCAGGGTGAAGATGCGCTCGGCGCTGGCGATAGCCCGCTGCAATTCCGAAAAGACGCGCGCCAAATCCTGCACCGGCCAGAGCATCATGGTGACATACGACACAAAGGCGTGGATGCCGCCGACGGTCAGCGCGCCGTGCAGCGCCTGCAAACCGCCGTACCACACGATGACTGCCAGCACGATTGCGGCAATAAATTGCACCGCCGGCAGGAACAGCGCCGAAAGCCACGCCGCGCGGTACGAGGAACGATACATCCGCTCGGTCAGGCTGCGGAATTCTTCCAGGTTTTGCGGCTCCCGGTTGAGCGCCTTGACCACCCGCACGCCGCTGATGGTTTCGTTATAAGCGCCGGTAATCTGCGCGTTCGCCCGCCGCACCCGCCGAAACTCGGCCAGGATGCGCCGCCGAAATTCGATGGCCACATACACCAGCACCGGCACCATCGCAAACACGATCAGCGCCAGCCGCCAGTTGATGATCAGCATGTAGGCCGTCGCCGTGAGGATGCTGAGCGTTGCCCAGGCGATGTCCACCAGCCCCCAGGTCACCAGATCGGCCACCCGCTGGGAATCGGAAGTGACGCGCGCAATCAGCCGCCCCACCGACTGGCGGACATAATACGACAGCGAGAGTTCCTGCAAATGGTCGAAAGCCGCCTTCCGCAGGTCGTACTGAATGCGCTCGCCCAGCCGGTCGGCCAGGTAGATGAACCCGAAGGTCATCACGGCCTGGACGACCTGCCAAAAGCCATACCGCACGGCCAGCCGGTAGAGCGCATGCACATTGCGCTGCATGATGGCCTGGTCGATGATGCCTTTGTTGATGTAGGTAAAAAGGGAGTCGATCCAGGCCGTCAGGCCAATGGCAAGCAAGAAACCCAGCACCCGCCAGCCATACGGCTTGAGCAGGGCGGCAATGCGCCGAAAGACCGGCAGCGTGATTTGAGAGGTGTATTCTTCGTCTTCGAGGAG
>JALSPT010000122.1 GCA_026985785.1 Anaerolineales bacterium | reverse complement strand
AAGGGAGGGGAGGGGGAGGCCGCCGTAGGCGGCGGGGGAGGGGTGAGATCCTGAAAAGTGCTTCTACGACATTTGCTTGCACCCCCAGGGGTACAACCGTGCTATAATCGGCGCGGCACCACCACCCCATGGAGCAAAGCATGGAGAACGACAAGCCCATTCTCGCCGTCATCGGCGGCACAGGCAAAGAAGGCCGCGGCCTGGCCTACCGCTGGGCCAAGGCTGGTTACACCGTGCACATTGGCTCGCGCACGCCGGCCAAAGCCCAACGCATGGCCGCCACCATCCGCGAGCGGGTGGGGCAACCGGACACGCCGGTTTTTGGCACCGACAACCTGACCGCCGCCCAAAAGGCCGAGATTGTGGTGCTCAGCGTGCCCTACAGCGCACACAAGGCCACCCTCGAAGCGATTGCCGAAGCCGTGCAGGGCAAAATCCTGGTCGACGTGACCGTGCCGCTGCGCCCGCCCAAAGTGACCAAAGCCTGGTTCCCGCCCGCGGGCAGCGCCGCGCTGGAAGCCCAGGCCATCCTCGGCCCGGAAACCGCCGTGGTGGACGCTTTCCAGAACATCGCCTATGCCCTGCTATGGGAAGACGTCCCCATCGAGGCCGACGTGTTGGTGGCCGGGAAGGGCAAAGCCAACCGCCGCCGGGTGATGGCGCTGGTGGAAGCCATCGGCTTGCGCGCCTGGGATGCCGGCCCGATTGAAAACACCCCCGTGGTCGAGGGGCTGACCAGTCTGCTGATTTACATGAACAAAGCCTACGCCAGCGACCATATCGGCATTCGCATCATCATGTGAGCATTTCTCATGCCTTCTCTCACCCTCACTCCTTTGCCCGGTATCCCCTTCATCCGGCGGGGCGACGACCTGGCCATGCCCATTCTCCACGCCGCGGCGCGCGCCCGCATCGCCTGGGAAGACGGCGACATCGTGGTCGTAGCGCAAAAAGTGGTCTCGCGCGCCGAAGGCCGCCTGATCGACCTGCGCACCGTGACCCCATCCCCCGAAGCGCAGGCCCTGGCCGCCCGCGTGGACAAAGACCCCCGCCTGGTGGAACTCATCCTTCGGGAAAGCAACGCCGTGGTGCGGGCAGCGCCCGGCGTGCTCATCGTGGAGCACAAGCGCGGCTTCGTGTGCGCCAACGCGGGCATCGACCATTCCAACGTCTGCGGCGACGACGAATGCGTGCTGCTGCTGCCCGAAGACCCCGACCGCTCGGCAGCCGACCTGCGCCGCCGCCTGGAAGAGGCCACCGGCAAGCGCCTGGGGGTGATCATCAACGATTCCCACGGGCGCGCCTGGCGCTTGGGCACGGTGGGCGTAGCCATCGGCTTGAGCGGTGTGCCCGGCCTGGTGGATTTGCGCGGCCGCCACGACCTGGTGGGGCGTGAACTGCGCATCACCCAAATCGGCGCAGCCGACGAACTGGCCGCCGCTGCCTCGTTGGTCATGGGGCAGGCTGCCGAAGGCATCCCCGCGGTGCACGCCCGCGGCTTCCCCTACCCCCTGCGGGAAGCCGCCTTGGGCGAACTGCTCCGCCCGCGTGAAAAAGACCTGTTCCGCTGAGAGGCCGCCATGCAACCGATGCCAGGACGCTGCTTCCACTGCGGGCAACCCCTTGCTCAGGAAGCCATGGCGGAGCATGTGCGCGCTTGCTGCCTCGCCGGTTCGCCAGCCGACGCCCTGCTGCTGCACATCCGCGACGCCTATTTTCCCCAGACCTTCTGGATTTTCGCCCTCGCTCCCGCCGACCTGACCCTGGCCGCGCTGGACGACTTCCTGCGCCGCCTGTGGGTGGATTGCTGCGGCCATTACAGCCAGTTTGCCATCGGCGAGACCGTTTACGCTCGCCGCCCCAACGGCAGCCTGGTCGAGCAAATCATGGACGCCCAGGCCCACCGCCAGCCGATGACGCCGCCCCTGGGCGAAGTGCTCACGCCTGGCCAAACCGTCACCTACGCCTACGACGATGCCTGGCCGACCGAACTGCACATCGCCCCGCTGGCCGCCTGCCGGCCAGAAGACCAAGCCGACATCCGCTTGCTGGCGCGCAACTACAAACCGACCACCGCCTGCCGCGTGTGCGGGCAGCCCGCCGCTTGGCTCTATACCAACACCTGGCCGTTGCAACCCTACTGCGACGCTCATGCTCGCGAGCATCCCGATTGGCAGCAGCCGGATGCCTTCCTGCCGTATGTCAACTCGCCGCGTGTCGGCCTGTGCCGCTACCGCGGCCCGCAAGACCCTGCCCTGCGCTTCGAAGTCACGCCGCCGGAGGAAGCCTGACCATGCCCTGGCCGCCGCCCGATGCGCTGCATGACTTTCTCCGTTCACGGCGCAGCATTCGCCGTTTCCTGCCCGAACCGGTGCCCGAGGGCGTGCTGAGCCGCCTCCTGGAAACCGCCATCTACGCCCCCTCGGCGCACAACCTGCAGCCGTGGCGGTTTGCCGTGGTGCGCACGGATGAGGCAAAAGGGCGCTTAGCCGATGCCCTCACCGCCCAAATGCGGCGTGACATGGCTGCCCGTGGTGAGCCAGAAGAAGCCATTGCCGCCCGCGAAGCCCGCTCCCGCCGCCGCATCGCCGAAGCGCCGATCATCGTGATGCTCAGCCTGGATACCAGCGTCCACCGCGACCCCAACGACCCGCGTGAGCCGCACATGCTGGTGCAATCCATGGGCATTGTCGGGCTGCAGATCCTGCTGGCGGCCCATGCCGAAGGGCTGGGCGGGGTATGGGTTTGCTGGCCGCTCTACGCCCAGGAAGCCACCCGCGAAGCCCTCGATTTGCCGCCCACCTGGGCACCGCAGGGGATGCTCTTCCTCGGCTACCCCGCCGAAGCCCCCGCGCCCCCTCCCCGCCGCCCGTGGCGCGAACTCACGCTGTGGCGCTAACTTCCTCGTGCGCCATCCGCCTGCCATCCGCAATTCGCAATTCGTAATTCCTCATTCTTCCCCCATGCCCTCGTCATCCTCCCCCCAGCCCAACCTCCGCGCCGCCCTGCGCCTGCTGTGGCGCTACGGCTGGCAGGAAGCCCCCGACCGCCGCAAAGTCATGCGTTTCATCGGGCTGTATCTGGCGATTGGGAGCAGCGCCTTGCTGGCAGGTGGTGCGGTGCTGCTCATCGTGTTGGGTGTGCTGCGGGCGCTGTTCCTCTCCGCGCCGCTTTACCCGCCTTTGAACGACGCCTTGCACCGCCTTGGCTGGCCTGCTCGCGGCGGCTGGGAAGCCGAGCCCGGCCCCTGGCGGCGAGTGCATACCGCCCTGTGGGTCGCTCTGAGCACCGGGGCAATTGCCGTGGGCGTTTTTTACCTCTGGCGCTACGGCTTTTGCGCCCAAAACCTGTTTTGTCGCCTCCTTACCCCCTAACCTTCCTAATTTTCCTAACCCCCTTGGAGTCCTCCCCATGTCCATCGTGGTCCTCGCCGGCGGGGTCGGCGGCGCGAAGTTCGCCTATGGCGTGATGCGCGCCCTGTCCGATCCTGCCGACCTGACCGTCATCGTCAACGTCGGCGACGACTTCGAGCATTTCGGCCTCAAAATTTGCCCCGACCTGGACACCGTGTGCTACACGCTGGCCGAACTGGAAAACCCCGCCACCGGGTGGGGAAGGCGCGGCGAGTCGTGGCGGGTGATGGAAGCAGTGCGGGCGTTAGGCGGCCCTGCGTGGTTCCGCTTAGGCGACCTGGACCTGGCCACCCACCTGGAACGCACCCGTCGCCTGCGCGCCGGGCAGCCCCTCAGCCGCATCACCGCCGATTTCTGCCGGGCGTGGGGTGTGCGGGCGCGGGTGCTGCCGGTCAGCGATCAGCCCATCCCCACGATGGTGCTGACCGACGAAGGTGAATTGCCCTTCCAGGAATACTTCGTGCGCCGCGGCTGGCAGCCGCGAGTGCGGGGCTTCCGCTTCGTCGGCGTCGAAAGCGCAGCCCCCGCCCCCGGCGCGCTCGCCGCGCTCCGCGAGGCCGAAGCCGTGCTCATAGCCCCATCCAACCCCTTCGTGAGCATCGACCCGATTCTCGCCGTGCCGGGCGTGCGGCAGGCCATGCAGGGCAAGCCCGTGGCGGCCATCTCCCCCATCATCGGCGGGCAAGCCGTCAAAGGCCCGGCGGCCAAGATGTTTCGCGAACTGGGCACCCCGCCCACCGCCCACGCCGTCGCCGTCCACTACCGCGGCCTGGCAACCCATTTCGTGCTGGATGCCCAAGACCAGGGCCAGCAAGCCGCCGTGGAAGCCCTGGGAATGCTCACCCTGGTCACCGATACGCTGATGACCACCCCCCAGAAGCGCGTTACCCTGGCAAACAGAGTGCTGGAATGGCTCAAACACAATTCGTGATACAATTTCCCCGACGACCACGGAAAAACAACGCTTTATGAGGATAACAATGAACATTGAAAAAGTTTTGCAGGACCTCATGGTACTGACCGGTTTTTCGGAAGAGGACGGGCGCGTCTTACGAGAAACCGCCCATGTCACTTCCCAATGGGCTGAAGAATTTGCCCAGGCGTTTTACGATTTGCTGTTCTCTTACGAGCCGACGGCGCGAGTCTTCCAGGAAGGCGAACGCCCGGCTCGTGAAGCCTCCCTTAAGGAATGGTACGACGGTGTAATTCACGGCAACTTCACGCCGGAATTCTGGCAGCAGCAATGGGTGGTTGGCTTGATTCACATCGCCCGGCGGGTGACCAATCCGTACATGCTGGGCATGACCAGCCGGGTGCAACAACTCTTCTTGCACAAATGCCTGGAAGCCTTCCCGCCCCAGCAAGCCGAAGCCGTGTATGGCGCGTTCAAGCGCGCCACGGATGTGGTGGCCGGGCTGGTGACCGAGGGCTATTTCCAAAATTACATGCTGGCTATGGAGCGGGTGGCTGGTTTCCGCAAAAAACTCATCATACGCATGTTGGATATGGAAATCAAACGGATGCTCGACGAGGCCGGCGTCCAGTTGAGCATTAGCGATTGGACAGCCAGCGATACATGAGCACGTCAACCTTTCCAGTCACCGAACACAACCGCATCCGCCGCCACGCCGACCGGGCGCACTACGACGCAGAGACCATCTACGCCATCCTCGACGCGGCTATGGTCGGGCACTTTGCCTTTGTCCGGGAAGGGCAGCCGATGGTCATCCCCGCCCTTTACGCCCGCGACGGCAACCGCCTGGTAATTCACGGCCATCCTGCCAGCGGCTTGATGCAGCATATTGCCGCCGGCGGCGAAGTGGCCGTGAGCGTGGCGCTGCTCGATGGGCTGGTGGTTACCAAAAGCGTGGCCGAACTTTCCGTCAACTACCGCTCGGCCACCGTTTTCGGGCACGGGCGGCTGCTGACGGACGAAGGCGAAAAGCGCACCGCCCTGCGCGTGCTGACCGAGCGGCTGGTGCCGGGGCAATGGCAGGCCGCCAATACGCCCTCCGAGCGTCATCTGCGCGGCGTCGCCGTTGCCGAAATCGCCATCGAGAGCGCGGCGGCCAAAGTTCGCACCGGCTTTCCCGACGACCCGCCCGAATGCCGCGGCCTTCCCGTGTGGGCTGGCTACATCCCCATCCAACGCACCTTCGGCGAACCCATCCCCGCCGATTACGCCAACACCCCTCTGCCTTCGGCATTGGCTGACTATTTACAGAACAAAACTCAGCGCCCCAAGAGCATGGCGAGCAAATAAACCCTGCTTCACAAGGAGAACGCATTGGCCACTGTGGCTGTGGTACCTGTCAAACCCCTGCGGCGGGGCAAATCTCGCCTCGCTAACGTGCTCACCGTAGGAGAACGCACTCAACTCAATCGCTATCTTTTTACCCACACGCTGGAAGTTTTACAGCAAGTTCCCGCCATCGAGCGCACCCTGGTCGTCAGTCGCGACAGCGCCGCCTTGGCGTTAGCCCGTGACCACGGCGCGCATACCCTGCAAGAGCAGAGCAACTCGCAACTCAACCTGGCGCTCAAGCGCGCGACCATGATGTTGCGGGCGTCTGGCGTAGGCGCGCTGCTGATCTTGCCAGCCGACCTGCCGCTGCTCACGCCGGAAGACGTGCGTGCATTGCTGGACGCCCTGCCTCCTGCACCGGGCGTTGCCCTGGCGCCCAACGCTACGGGCAAAGGCACCAACGGACTGGCTGTGCGACCGCCAGGTGCGATAGAATACGCCTACGGTCCTAATTCGTTCACCCGTCACCTGACATTGGCCCAAAAAGCCGGTGCGGCGGTGGCGGTGATCAACCGTCCTGGTCTGGCACGTGACCTCGACTGGCCGGAAGACCTCCATTTGGTGACCACCGTGTTCCCCGAATTTGCCGCTCGCGTCGCCCCTGGCACCCGAGCACGCACAATAGAGGGCACACCATGAACCCATCTCCACCTTCCAAAGGCGCTATCATTCGCCCAGACCTGCGCCCTGTGCTGCAGCCCAACTCGCTGCATTGCTTCGTCTGCGGGCTGGACAACCCCTACGGGCTGCAAGCCTGCTTCTACCAAACCGGCGACAACGAGGTCACGGCCTGGTACACCATCCCCGAACAATACCAAAGCTATCCGGGGATGGCGCACGGCGGCATCGTAGCCTCGCTGCTCGATGAAGCCGTGGGACGCTCGGTGATGGGCATCGACCCGGCCACTGCCCGGCTGCTGTTCACCGCCCGCCTGACGGTCAAATACCGTCAACACGTGCCTGTCGAGGTGCCCCTTCGCATCGTGGGACGGGCGATCAAGGATCGCGGGCGGGTGGTGACCGCCTGGGGCGGCGTCTTCCTGGCGGAAGACGACCCTGCCACCGCCCAACCCATGGCCGAAGCCGAAAGCATGTTGCTGGCCGTGCCGGAAGAAGAATTAGCGCAAATGGATGCCGATGCCTTAGGCTGGAAAGTCTATCCCCACTGCACCCCTGAAGAGGAGTGAGCCATGCACCTGGAATATCATCGCCCCCAAACGCTGGAAGAAGCCCTGGCCCTGCTGGGGCGCGCCGAACCGCGCACGCTGCCGCTCGGCGGCGGTGCATTCCTCAACGCGGCGCAACGCCCCAAAACCCTGCCCCAGGAAGACGTCGCCGTGGTTGACCTGCAGGCGTTGGGGCTGGACGCCATCACCCCGCGCGGCAACTTTGCCGACCTGGGCGCGACCGCCCGCCTGCAAGACCTGTTGCAGGCCGACCTCCCCCAGGCGCTCAAAGACGCCGCCGCGCTGGAAACCACCTACACCCGCCGTCACCTCCAAACCGTGGCCGGCACCTTAGTTGCTGCCGACGGTATGTCGCCCTTCGCGACCGCGATGATGGCGCTGGACGCCGTGCTGCTGCTCCAGCCCGACGACGAAAAACTACCCCTTGGTGAACTCTACCCCTTCCGCTTCGACCACCTGCAGGGCAAACTGATCACCAAGGTGACGGTGCCCACCCAGGCCAAACTGGCGGTGGAAACCGTCGCCCCCTCGCCGCTCTCCCGCCCGCTGGTGGTGGTGGCGGTGGCGCAATGGCCCTCCGGGCGCACCCGCGTGGTGCTCGGCGGCTGGGGCGACGCCCCCCATCTGGCGATGGACGGCCCCGAAGCCACCGGCGCCGAAGAAGCCGCCCGCAACGCCGCCCACGATGCTGACGATTACCGCGCCAGCGCCGAATACCGCCGCGAAGTGGCCGCCGTGCTGGTGCGCCGTGCCCTGCAAGCCCTGGCCTGACCCGCCCCCGCTGAGGAGTTTTCATCATGGAACTGACACTCACCGTCAACGGTAAACGACACACCATCGACGTTTCCCCCGACACTTCCCTGCTCGACGCCCTGCGCGACCTGGGCTACACCAGCGTCAAGCACGGCTGCGACGACGGCACCTGCGGCGCGTGCACCGTGCTTTTCGACGGCAAACCAGCCTATTCCTGCTCGGTGCTCGCCGCCCAAGCCGAAGGCCATGAAATCCAAACCGTGGACGCCCTCGGCGGCCAGCAAACCGGCTGGGATTTCACCCTCGACCTGCATCCCCTGCAAGAGGCTTTCGTCGAGGTCGGCGCGGTGCAGTGCGGCTTCTGCACCCCCGCCATGCTGCTGACCGCCAAGCACCTGCTGGACGAAAACCCCGACCCCACCGAAGAAGAGGTGCGGGAAGCCCTTTCCGGCGTGATCTGCCGCTGCACCGGCTACGAAAAGCCGGTCAAGGCCGTGCTGCTGGCCGCCGCCCGGATGCGCGGCGACGAGGAAAAAGCCCGCAAGTTCGCCGCCGAGGCCATGCCCGAAGTGATTCCCGTCCCCGAAGTGGAAGCCTACCGCCGCGTCGGCCAGCCCGACCGCAAGGTGGACGCCCTCAAACTGGTGCAGGGCAAGCCCGCCTTTACCGACGACTTCAGCCTGCCGGGGATGCTCATCGCCAAAGTGCTGCGCTCGCCTGTGGCGCACGCCCGCATCAAGCGCATCGACACCAGCAAGGCGAAAGCCCTCCCCGGTGTCCACGCCGTGCTGACGTGGGAAGACCTGCCGCGCGTCCCCTGGTCCACCGCCGGGCAATCCGACCCCATCCCCGGCCCGCTGGACACCTTCTCGCTGGACAACAAAGTGCGCTTCGTGGGCGACCGGGTGGCCTTCGTGGCTGCGGAGACAGAGGAAATCGCCGAGCAGGCGCTCAAACTCATCGAAGTGGAATACGAAGAACTGCCTGCCATCGTGGACCCCGAGGACGCGCTGAAAGAGGACGCGCCCATCATCCACGACGAGCCGGAATACGTCAACTTCGGCGAATCCGACCCCAGCAAGAACATCGCCGCCCGCATCCGCATCGACATTGGCGATGTGGAAAAGGGCTTCGCCGAGGCCGACTACATCTTCGAGGGCGAATACGAGGTGCCGCGCGCCCATCAGGCTTACAGCGAGCCGCACGTCACCATCACCTACTGGGATGAAAACGACCGCCTGGTGGTACGCACCAGCACGCAGGTGCCCTTCCACGTCCGGCGGCAACTGGCGCCCGTGCTCAACCTGCCCATCAAGAAAATCCGCGTGGTCAAGCCGCGCATCGGCGGCGGCTTTGGCGGCAAGCAAGAGGTACTCATCGAAGACGTCGCCGCCCACCTCACCATCGCCACCGGTCGCCCGGTGAAATACATCTACACCGACGAAGAGGAATTCATCGCCGGGCGCCCGCGCCACCAGATGAAAATCCGCCTCAAGACCGGCGTGAAGAAGGACGGCACCATCACCGCCAACGAAATGTACGCCCTGTCCAACACCGGCGCCTACGGCGGCCACGCGCTCACTGTGGTCGGCAACACCGGCCACAAAGCCATGGCGCTGTACGTCGGCGATGGCGAATACCGTAAATCCCCCAACATCCGCTTCTACGCCGACACGGTGTACACCAACACCGTGCCCACCGGCGCTTACCGCGGCTACGGCGCGACGCAGGGCTTCTTCGCCGTCGAGCGCCACATGGAGAAAATTGCCCGCGCCTTAGGCATGGACCCCATCGCCTTCCGCCTTAAGAACGCCATCCGCGCCGGCGAATACCACCCCTTCAGCCTGGCATGGAACGAAGGGCGCGCCCCCAGCCCGGAGACCATCGACACCAACGCCCTGGCCGAAGCGGTGGCCAAAGCCAAAGAGGCCGTCGACTGGGACGCCAAATACGGCAACCCCGAATGGCACACCGTGCCCGGCAAGCCGCACTTGCGGCGTGGCATCGGCCTCGCCATGCTGATGCAGGGCACCGCGATCGCCAAACTGGACATGGGCGGCGCATTCATCAAGATGAACGAGGACGGCTCGTTCAACCTGATGGTAGGCGCAGCCGACCTGGGTACCGGCTCGGATACCGTGCTGGCGCAGATGGCCGCCGAGGTGTTGGGCGTAACCCTGGACGACATCATCGTGACGTCGGGCGACACCGACTTCACCCCCTTCGACAAGGGCGCTTACGCCTCCAGCACCACCTACGTCAGCGGCGCAGCCGCGACGCAGGCCGCCGAACAAGTCGCCGAGCGCATCCGCGCTCGCGCTGCCGCGATGCTCAACGCCCGCGGCGACGGCCCCGAGGTCAACCCCGAAGACATCACCCTGGCCGACCGCAAGGCCATCGCTCCCGATGGGCGCGCGGTGACTCTGGCCGAGATCGGCTTCAACAGCATCCACCACGAAAACCAGGAACAGATCATGGGCGCGGCCTCGTTCATGGCCCCGGCCTCGCCGCCGCCCTTCGCCATCCAGATTGCCGAGGTCACGGTGGACACCGAAACCGGCCAGGTGTGGGTGGATGCGCTCACCACGGTGGCCGATGCTGGGGTGGTCATCAACCCCCTCACGGCCTCCGGCCAGGTGGAAGGCGGCGTCAACCAGGGGCTGGGCTATGGCACCACCGAAGACATGCCCTACACCGAAGACGGCCAGCCCTTGGTGCGGGCTTTCAAGGACTATCATGTGCCCCTGGCCGCCGAGATGCCCCGCCTGAAGACCATTTTCGTGGAAACCTTCGAGCCCACCCACCCCTTCGGCGTGAAATCCGTGGCCGAATACCCGCTCAACGGCGTTGCCCCGGCGGTAGCCAACGCGGTGTACGACGCGGTGGAAGCCGCGGTGGATAGCGGCCCGGTCACACCGGAAAAGGTGTGGCGGGCAAGCCACAAAGCGTAAGCCCTGCGCGGGGGTGGGCTGGCTGCAAAATCTCTCCCAACCCCCACCTGAAAAGCGCAAAATGCGCTTTTCAGGCACCCCCTTCCCTCCCTTAGTAAGGGAGGGAAGGGGGAAAGCCGCCCCTGAGCGGAAGCGCCGCAAGGCGCTGAAGTCGAGGGGCAGCGGCTGGGGGATGGGTGAGATAGGCAAAGAAACGCTCTTTGAGCCTTCTTTGCTGCCATTGAAAGGCCCCGTTGTTCGCCCCCGCACCCGATTTTCCCGAGGAGCGCGCCATGCCCACCGTGTACGTCGTCGGGCACGTCAACCCCGACACCGATTCGATTGCTTCCGCCGTGGGCTACGCCTGGCTGCTCAGCGAGCGCGATGGGCTCGATGCCAAAGCCGCCCGCGCCGGTTCGCTCAACCAGCAAACCGCCTGGGCGCTGGAACGTCTGGGCCTCAAGCCGCCCAAACTGCTCACCGACGCTTCGCCGCGCTTTGCCGCCGTTTCCCGCCGGATGGACACCGTGTTGCCCACCCAGCCGTTGCGGGATGCCTGGGCGATCGCCAACCGCACCGGCGGCGTCGCGCCCGTGGTCAACGAAGACGGCACACCCTACGGCCTGATTACCGGCCTCAGCCTGTTTGATTTCCTCGGTCGGTTGGTTGGGCCTCGCCCCCAGGGCGAAGATCAGCGCATCTGCGACTTCCTCGTCCGCCCGGCTGCCGAGGCCTGCGATACCACCGTGCCCCGTTTCCGCGCCGACACCCACATTCGCGACGCCCTCAACCGCATTTTGCGCGAGGAGCACAACTTCTTCATCGTGGTGGACGACAAAGGCCGCTACCAGGGCGTATGCCGCCAGCGCGATCTGCTCAACCCGCCGCGCCTCCAAGTAGTGCTGGTGGATCACAACGAGCCTGCCCAGGCCATCGGCGCGCTGGAAGAAGCGGAACTGCTGGAGGTGCTCGACCACCATCGCCTCGGCAACCCCCACACCAAAACCCCCATCCGCTTCACCGTGGACGTGGTGGGCAGCACCAGCACCTTAGTTTCCGAGCGCATTGCCGAGGCCGGGCTGAGCGCCCCGCCGGAGATCGCCGGGCTGCTGCTCGCCGGGCTGCTTTCCGACACGCTGATTTTGACCTCGCCCACCACCACCGAGCGCGACCGCCAGGCCGCCGAGCGGCTGGCGCGCTGGGCTTTCATCATCGGCGCGCCGCTGGAAGGCGAAACCGTGCAGAGTTTCGG
>JALSPT010000121.1 GCA_026985785.1 Anaerolineales bacterium | reverse complement strand
CCGTGCCGTACACGGCGCGTCCGACGCGGCACGTCAGGCCGACCACCGCGCCCCGGCGGTTGCGGATGGCGGCGATGCGGTGCAGCGTGCGCTCGATGCCGGCGCGGTTGTCTTCGTCGAACGTGCCAATGCGCGCCACGACGTGGTCGATTTCCTCGCGGGTGACCTCGCTGGCGCGCAGAACCACCTCGCCGTGGGTGAAGCGGGCGGTGGGCACGCGTCCCAAGTCGAGGATGATCTCCAGCAGGTTGTCGCTGTCGTCGGCTTCCTCCACGGCCTGGGCGATGTCGGGTGGGAGCACGGCCAGCAGGGCATGGAGGTCGTCGGTGATTTTACGTTTCGTCATCATACCTTTGCAGAGGGTGTCTTCGGCGGCCAGGGGTGAGGTTGCCAATGAGCAAAGAAAGCGGGCGTCACTTCACCAGCGACTGCCGGTTGGGGGGACGTTTCGGGTTGGAAAGCGACCGTCCAGCGTGCCAATAGGGCGGTGTGAGGGCCGGGTTGGGCTTGGAGGGTTTTCAGGCTGCCTTCGAGCCAACTTTGGGTGTCGTGGATGGCAAAGTAGAGGGGTTTGCGCCCCGGGCGGAGAAAGGTAGCGAGGGCGGCCAGGGTGCGATGGGGGATGGTGATGTTGGGATCGAGCCATACGGCGGCCCAGATGCCTCGCGGCCCGCTTTCCCAGGTGGCGAGGCCGCACACTTCACCCTCTTCCACATAGACTACCGCGGTGGGGGCATGGGCCGGTGGGGGGAGAAGGCGGCGGGTGGTAGGCGGGGTGAGGTTGGCGTACAGGCGTTCGGCCTGCCAGCGTTCTTCGGCCCGCGGCCAGCGCCATTGCCCGGGGGCAGCGGGGGCGCTGGCAGGGAAGACCCGCCATGTTCGCCGATGGGCGAAAACCCGCAAGCCGCCTTGCCGCAGGGCGGGCAGCCAGGGCGCGTTCAGAGGGGCTTCTGCTATCAGGGCGCGTATCCCGGCCAGGGCGGGATGGCGGAGCAACACTTCCAGCAACCCATGGAGAGAAACAGTGCGGTGCAATGCTTTTTCCGGAGCGAGGTAAAGCAGCCATGCCAGCCCTTCGTTTGGCATAGGCTCCGCCAGCCCCAAGAGGGGTGGTTGGTGCGCTGGGTCGATTGCTCCTGCTGTCGCCATCAGCAGGGCGGCCAATGCCTGGGCGAGCATGTTCCCCCGACCGGTGAGCGCGTCGCGGCTCCGCAGGCTGATGGCCTGCTGGCGGTAGCGGTGGATGATGGGGAGGTCGCGCCACGTCAGCGGGCGGGGAGAAGAAGGCATGGCAAAGGAGGAATGGCGAATGGCGAACGGAGAATTGCGGATGGCGCGGCGGGGCTCAGGGCCGACGCCAGCCGGCGAGGTGCAGGAAGTAGCGGTGGAAGCGGGTGTCGTCGGTGAGTTCGGGGTGGAAGGCGGTGGCCAGCAAGTGCCCCTGCTGGGCGGCTACGATGCGCCCGTCTTCCAGCGTGGCGAGCACTTCAGCGGGCGGGGTCACGGTTTCGATGAGTGGCGCGCGGATGAAGATGGCGCGGAAGGGACGATCATCGTCGGGGACGATGGTTTTGAGCGCCGGAACGGGGATGTCCACTTCGAAACTGGCGACCTGGCGGCCAAAGGCATTGCGCTCGACGGTGATGTCCATCAAGCCGAGGAGGGGTTGCTTGCGGCGGGCGTCTTTTGAGATGAATATCGCGCCAGCACACGTGCCCCAGATGGCGTGCTGGCGGCCAAAAGCCCGCAGTGGCTCCAACAAGCCAAATGCTACGGCCAGTTTGCCGATGGTGGTGGACTCGCCGCCGGGGATGATCAGCCCTGCCAGGCCGTCGAGGTCGGCAGGGCGGCGCACTTCGCGCACCGCGACGCCCAGCCGGCGCAGCATCACCTCGTGCTCCCAGAAGGAGCCTTGCAGCGCCAGCACCCCCACGGTGAAGTCGGTGTGGGGGGCTGGCACTTTGTCGGGGGGGAGGAGGTTGGGGGCAGGCATGGCGAAGGAGGAATGGCGGATGAAGAATTGCGAATGGCGAATGGCGAATGGCGGGCTACCAGCCGCGCCCGGCCAGGCGGGCTTCTTCGGGCAGGTCGGCGGCTTGCTGGCCGCGCATCGGTTCGCCCAGCCCCTTGCTCACCTCGGCCAGAATCGCCGGGTCGTTGTAATGGGTCACGGCCTTGACGATGGCCGCGGCGCGCTTGGCCGGGTTTTCGGATTTGAAGATGCCGGAGCCGACGAAGATGCCGTCCATGCCGAGTTGCATCATCAGCGCGGCGTCTGCGGGCGTGGCAATGCCGCCCGCGGCGAAGTTGACCACCGGCAGGCGGCCCAGTTCCTTCACCTCGCGCACCAGATCCAGCGGCGCGCCGATTTCCTTGGCGTAGGTGTAGAGTTCTTCCTCTGCCATGGTCTGCAAGCGGCGGATCTCACCCAGCACGGCGCGGGCGTGCCGCACGGCTTCCACCACATCGCCGGTGCCGGCCTCGCCTTTGGTACGGATCATGGCCGCACCTTCGGCAATGCGCCGCAGCGCCTCGCCAAGGTTGCGCGCCCCGCACACGAAGGGCACTTTGAATTGGTGCTTGTCGATGTGGTGCTCTTCGTCTGCCGGTGTGAGCACTTCGGATTCGTCGATGTAATCCACGCCCAGGGCTTCGAGAATTTGCGCTTCCACGAAATGGCCGATACGCACCTTGGCCATCACGGGGATGCTGACGGCTTCCATGATTTTGAGGATGAGTTCGGGGTCGCTCATCCGAGCCACGCCGCCTTGCTTGCGGATGTCGGCGGGGACGCGCTCCAGGGCCATCACCGCGACCGCGCCGGCCTCTTCGGCGATTTTGGCCTGCTCCGGCGTGACGACGTCCATGATCACGCCGCCCTTGAGCATCTGCGCGAGACCAACTTTGACTTTATAAGAACCGGTTTGTGCTTCCATAAGGAATACCTCCAGAAAATGGCCTCTAAGAGGCCGAAAGTGCAGGAATGATTTTCGCGGGGTAATTCTATCACGTTCGGCG
>JALSPT010000120.1 GCA_026985785.1 Anaerolineales bacterium | reverse complement strand
AATGGACGGCCTTGCACCTGGGCGATTACATCGCCTATTACCTCGCCATGCACTACGACACCGACCCCACGCCGGTCACGGCCATCGAAGGCTTCAAAGCGGCGCTCAAAAAAGCATGACGCCCATCATCCACCCCCGGCGGCGAGAAATTTTCCCTCGCCGCCGAAGCCGTTAACCACCACGGTGGTAAAATACCCCCCATGCCCTCCACCAACGACTTCCTGACCACCCAACTGGGCGAACTGCCGTACTTTCGCGCCTTCCTGCGGGCAGTCGAATCCACCTTCTACCAGGATTTGCCGCTGCCCGCCCCCACCCTCGACCTGGGCAGCGGCGACGGGCACTTTGCCGCCCGCACCTTCGACCGCCCCCTGGACGTCGGTCTCGACCCATGGTGGCAGCCGCTCCACGAAGCCCGCCGTCGCTACGGCCACGCCTACCGCCTGCTCGTCCAGGCCGATGGCGCGACGATGCCTTTCCCCGACGGCTATTTTGCCAGCGCAGTCTCCAATTCGGTGCTGGAGCACATTCCCCATCTGGACGCCGTGCTGGCCGAAGCCGCCCGCGTGCTGCGCCCCGGCGCGCCCTTTTACTTCTGCGTTCCCAACCACAACTTCCTGCCCACCCTGAGCATCGGGCGCGCGCTCGACCGCCTGCACTTGCACCCGCTGGGCGACGCCTATCGCGTCTTCTTCAACCGCATCTCGCGGCACCACCACTGCGACCCGCCGGGAGTGTGGCAGCAGCGCCTGGCGCGCGCCGGCTTCGAAATCGTGGATTGGTGGCACTACTTCCCGCCGCGGGCGCTACACATCCTGGAATGGGGGCATTACTTTGGCCTGCCCAGCCTGATCAGCAAAAAACTCACCGGGCGCTGGGTGCTTGCGCCTACCCGCTGGAACCTGGGCTGGCTGGAACGCCGCCTGCGCCCACTGTACGAAAATCCCCGCCATCCTGAAGGCGCCTACACTTTCTACATCGCCCGCCGCCGAGGTTAGCGATGCCCGAACTCAGCCTGTTGGACTACATCAAAGGCCGTCTTGCCACCCGCCTGCCGGAGCCTCTGCGCCCGCGCGGCTGGCAGCCATTGCCCGACGAAGATGCCGCCCAACTGTGGGCCCAGGCGCGCGCCGCCGCCCAACCTCAACGGCCTCAACGCCCGCCATCATCTCCTCCCGCGTCCTACAGGGACACGCGTCCCGACGCGCCCGATGCCCTCCCTGCCGCGCCGTTGCCCCTTCACAAACCCTCCCCCGCCCGCCCACCCAGCACCCCGCCCCGCGCCGTCCCCCGCCGCCCCTTCCCTTGGGCGTTCATCACCGGCCTGTTGGCCGCCCTGCTCGCCCAGCGCACGCTCGAGCCGCCGGGGCGCAACTGGCAGGTCGCGATCGTGTTCTACGCCCTCGCGCTGGCCCTGTGGGGCTGGGCGCTGGTGAGCAAAGCATGGGTGCTCCCCGCCCTGCGCCCCGCCCCGTGGGAAGGCGAAGCCGACGGCAGCATCCGCCTGCGCCCCATCTGGCTGGCCGCGGGGTTGGGAGCAGGCATCATTGCCTTCCTCGATTTCGGCGACAACCGCTTCACCGCCTTCAACCTCCTTTTCTGGTTGGCCGCCATCGCGCTGACAGCGGCCGCCTTTTGGAACCCCTCCGGGCTGAAGCGCGCCGGGCAGGCCCTGCGCCGCGGCCGCTGGCCGGTGGTCTTCACCCCGTGGCACCTCGCGCTCTTGTTGCTGGCCGGTATCGCGCTCTACTTCCGTTACGTCCATCTGGTCAGCGTGCCCGCCGAGATGTTCTCCGATCACGCCGAGAAACTGCTGGACATTGCCGACGTGCTGGCGGGCAAAACGCGCATTTTCTTCCCCCGCAACACCGGACGCGAAGCCATCGAGATGTACCTCGTGGCGGCAATCATCAAATACCTCGGCACCGGCTTTTCCTTCCTCAGCCTGAAACTCGGCATGGTGACCATGGGCGTGCTCACCTTGCCTTTTATCTATCTGCTGGGGAAAGAACTCGGCGGCAGATGGGTTGGCTTTTGGGCTACCCTGTTCGCCGCCTTTGCCTACTGGCCTAACGTCATCGCCCGCGTGGCGTTGCGCTTTGCCCTTTACCCGGCCTTCGCCGCGCCCACCTTGTACTTTTTCGTGCGCGGCCTGCGCCGTGGCCGCCGCAACGACTTCATCTGGGCAGGTATCTTCCTGGGCGCAGGGGTACACGGCTATTCTCCCTTTCGCTTGATGCCGCTCACCGTGGCAGCCGCCCTGCTTTTTTACTGGCTATACGAAAAACGCCGCAGCCGCCGGGTACGCGCGCTCATCGGTTTCGCGCTCACCGCGTCGCTCTCCTTTGTCGTCTTCCTGCCCCTCTTTCGCTACATGCTCGGCCACAGCGCGATGTTCTTCTACCGCGGCGCCACCCGCCTCGGCCAGATCGAACGCCCTTACCCCGGCAATCCGGTGAGTATCTTCTTCACCAATCTCGCCAAAGCCCTCCTGATGCCCTTCTGGGACAACGGCGAAATCTGGGTGCACTCCATCCCCCACCGCCCGGCGCTGGATTGGCTCACCGCGGCGCTGTTTGCCCTGGGGCTGGTGCTGGTCGTGGCTCGCTTGGCGCGCCGCCGGACATGGGAAGACGGCCTCCTGCTGGTTAGCATCCCCCTGCTGATGCTGCCTTCGGTGCTCTCGCTGGCCTTTCCCAACGAAAACCCCTGCCTCAACCGCACCGGTGCGGCCTACATCCCCATCTTCATCATCGTGGGGATGGCCGCCGAAGCGGTGCAGCGCAGTTTGCGCCACTGGCAGCCTCGCTGGGGCGCTGCCGTGGGCATCGGTGCGGTGGCGCTGCTGGCCTTGGGAGCAGCCCAGGCTAACTACCGCTTGGTCTTCCATCAATATGCCGATGAGTTCCGCCTGGGGGCGTGGAACACCAGCGAGATCGGCGCGGTGGTGCACGCTTTCGTGGCCGAAGGCAATGACCCACATCGCGCCTGGGTGGTGCCTTACCCCTACTGGGTCGATACCCGCTT
>JALSPT010000119.1 GCA_026985785.1 Anaerolineales bacterium | reverse complement strand
GTGGGACGGCAGCGGCTCGCCGCGCAGCACGGCCACCTGCTGCCGGGTGGTGCGGCTGTTGAAAACGAAGGCGTCCACGCTGCGCAGGTAGCGGCGTTCCACCGCGCGGTAGAGGGGCAGCAAGGGGCGCGGGTGGCGCTCATCGCTGCGTAGGTGGTGGACGATGCTCACCAGGGGCACCTGAGGGCGGGCGGCTTTCAGCCGGGTGTTGAGCAGAAACAGCGAGGGGTGGTTGAGTTCGTCCTGGAGCCAGAGGTCTACCGGCTCGGTTTGCAGGCGACGCAGCAGGCGAAGGTCCAGGTTGTCGGCCAGGTGGCGGGGGTAGTTCCGCCAGGGCAGGGAAACGACGGTGACGCGGTGGCCGTGCGCCTCCAGATGGCGCACCAGCAGCCGGTCGTAGAGGTAGCCGCCGGAAGGGGTGTCGAGAGAGCCGTAGATGAGCAGGCCGAGGTGCATGAGCGGGGCAGGTCAGTGCTCTTTTAGGGTGAAGGTGTAAGATGCCCAGGCCGTCTCGTGTTCCCACAGGCGCACGGTGAGGGCTTCCAGGTTGGGCGCGGCGATTTCCCGCGCCAGCGCCTGCGCCAGGATGCGGGCGAAGTGCTCCAGGCTGGGGTTCAGCCCGGCAAATTCAGGCAGGTCGTTGAGCAGGTGGTCGCGGTAGCGATCGATGAGGCGCTCCAGAGCGGCTTCCACGGCCACAATGTCCACCAGATAGCCATGCTCGTCCAGTTCGCGGCCCTGGAGTTCCAGTTCCAGACGGTAGTGGTGGCTGTGGGGTTGGTTTTCCGCGCCCCAGTCGCCGCCTATGAGATAATGTTGGGCGATGAAATCGCGAATCACGGTGAGGGTGTACATGGTCGTTACCTCGTGGAGTCGTTACGGCGGGAGTCGTTACGTCGTGGGGGTGTAGGTCAGGAGGACCTGGATGGCCTCTTGCGGGCGCTCGTCGAGCAGGCGATAAGCCTCGGCAGCCTGGGTAAAGGGGATGCGGTGGGTGATCAGGTGCTCGGCGGGCAGGGTGCGCAGCGCATCCCAGGCGACGGCCAGGCGGCGGGCTTTGTCCCAGCGGGCGGTGTGTTCGGGGTCTAAGGTGCTGACCTGGCTGCTCAGCAGGCGGATGCGGCTGCGGTGAAAGCGCCCGCCCAGGTCGATCGGGGAGCGCTTGGTGCCGTACCACGAGCCGATGACCACCCGCCCGGCAAACCCCGTGAGTTCCAGGGCCAGGTTCAGCGCCTGGGGATTGCCGCTGACCTCGTAGGTCAGGTCGGCGCCGTCGTAGAGGCTTTGGGCGTCCAGGTGGGCGCGGGCCTGGGCAAGGGCATCCTCGGCCAACGGGTCGAGGGCCAGGGTGGCGCCCCAGGCGACCGATTGCGCCCGTCGGCGGGGGTAGCGGTCGAAGGTCACCAGGGCCGTCAGGGGAAAGCGGGCCAGCAGCGCCGTGGTGAGCAGCCCGACCACACCCTGCCCCAGCACAGCCACCTTTTCGCCGATGCGCGGCGCGCCGTCGAGCAGGAAGTTGACCGCGGTCTCGGTGTTGGGCAGGAAGACGGCGCGCTCCGGCGGGATGCCCTCGGGCACGGGAAGCAGGCTGTCCACCGGGGTGACGAAGCACTGCTGGTGGGGCTGGAAGGCGAAGACCAGCCGTCCTTGCCAGGCGGCGTCCACCCCGGCGCCCAGATCGGTCACCCGGCCTACAGCGGCATAGCCGTACTTGAGGGGGTAGGCCAGCGCGCCGCTCAGAGATGCCAGGGCTTCGTCGGCGGCCAGCCCCTGGGGCATCTGCCCGCGGTAGATGAGCATCTCGGTGCCGGGGCTGATGGCCGAAACCAGGGTGTGCACGCGCACCTGGCCGGCGCCGGGCGGAGGGCACGGTTCGGCGCGCAGTTCCATTTGATGGGGTGCAGTGAAATAGAGGGCCAGGTTGGACATAGGAAGCAAGTCAGCGAGTCAGCGGGTCGGCGGTTTGCATGCGGCCCCACAGCACCAGGTCGCGCCCCAGGCGGAAGGTACGCCAACCGGGCACCAGGCCGGGGAAGGCTTCCACGCTGTGGGGGTTGGGCGTGCGCGGCGAGAGCGCGTCCAGGGCGTGCACACCGCCGACGAAATAGGGTACGATGGTCAGCAAAACCCAATCGACCAGCCCGGCCTGAAGGAAAGCGGTAAGCACCTGCCGCCCGCCTTCGACCATCAGGCTGCAGACCCCCAGCCGGTAGAGACGTTCCAGCAGGGGGAGCAGCGCCACGCCATGGTCGCCACGCGGCAGGCGCACGACGCGCGCCCCAGCGGCGGTCAGCGCGGTTTCGCGCTCGGCGGGGGCGTCTTCAGCCGTTGCAATGACACAGCCGCGGGGGTGTTGTAGCACCCGCGCCGTGGGCGGGGTACGCAGCCGCGAGTCGAGCACCACCGGCAAGGGGTGCGGCCCGCCCACGCGCCGGGCGGTCAGTTTGGGGTCATCGGCCAACACCGTGCCCACGCCAACCAAAATGGCATCGTGCGCCGCCCGCAGGCGGTGGGTGAGGTGTTTGGTCTCCGAGCCGCTCAGTGCCAGCGGCGCGTCGGGGCGATGGCTGATGCTGCCGTCCAGGCTTTGGGCGTAGGTCAGGGTCACCAACGGACGCCCCGCGGCGCAAACTTCCGACGCCGCGTTGCGAATCTCACCGACCGGGTCGGGTAGGGTGCCGTTTTCAGGCTTCATCGTTGGACTTTTCCTGCGCGTGCAGGGTCAGCGAGCCCATGTCGAGCAGATGGTGCATCCGGCGGGCTTTGGTTTCCAGGTAAGCGCGGTTGTCGTCGTGAATGGTGGCTACCACCGGCACGCGTTCCACCACCAGCATGCCCAAGGCTTCCAGGGATTCGATTTTCTTGGGGTTGTTGGTCAGCAAACGCACCGACTGCACGCCGAGATCGCGCAAAATCGCCACGCCAACATCGTATTCCCGCTCGTCGGCCTGGTGCCCCAAAGCGAGGTTGGCCTCGACGGTGTCGTAGCCCTGGTCTTGCAGGTTGTAGGCTTTCAGTTTTTCCAGTAGGCCGATGCCGCGGCCTTCCTGCCGCAGGTAAACGACCACGCCGCGGCCCTCTTCGGCGATGCGTTCCATGGCCAGGTGCAGTTGCTCACCGCAATCGCAGCGCCGCGAGCCGAGCACATCGCCGGTGAAGCATTCAGAATGAATGCGCACCAGCACGCCTTCGCCGGCGACGTCGCCCATGGTGAGGGCAAGGTGTTCTTTGTCGTCTTTATCGTTGTGGTAAAGGCAGAGTTGGAATGTGCCTTCCTGGGTCGGGATGCGGGCGCAGACCATGCGTTGAACTTTAACTTTCATAGGAGCCTCCAGGGTGTGGTTTTTTGGTGTGAGGGAAAGCGGCGCGGTCGTGCTCAGGGTTTGCACGCCAAGCCGATGGGCAATGAACAACCCTGCCGCGCCGACGATGAGATCGCGCAGCCGGATGACGAGGGCCAGAGCCAGCCCGTGGGAAGGCCCATAGCCCAGCGCGCCGACGGTCAGCACCAGCCCGGCTTCCAGCGCGCCTAAGCCGCCGGGCAGGAGGGGCAGCAGGAAGGCCAACCGAGCGGCGGTCATCAAAACGAGCGTTTGGGTCAGGGAAAGGTGCATCCCCAGACCGTGGGTCATCAGGGCATATTCGCCCCACAAGGCGACCCAGGTGGGAAGCGCCAGAGCCAGGCCGACGAGCGCCAGCAGGGGCTGGCGGCGGCACAGGTTGGCGGCGGTGGCTTCGGCGGCTGCCCCGTGGTGGGCTGCCCGGCGCAGGAAGCGGGGCAGGCGTGGGGAAAGCCGCCGGAGCGGGCCCATGCCGCGGCAAACCAGGGTGAGGTAGGCCACGGCCAGCAAGGCCAGGCCACCGGCTGCCAGCGGCAGGCTGCGGCGGGTGGCTGCCGAGAGCAGCCCCAGGTGGGCCAGGGCGGCTGCGCCGAGCAGCAAGAAACCGAAGTTGCCCACCAGTTCGAGCAGTTTGTCCAGCCCCACGCTGGCCAAAGCGGTGGCCGGAGGGATGTGGTCTCGCCGCCACAGCGCCCACACTTGCAGCGGTTCACCGCCAAATTGCGAGCCGGGGGTGAAATAACTCACGCTGAAAGCGGCCAGACGGTAGGCCGTGAGACGCCCCCAGGCCACGGGGTGTCCGGCCACCCGCAACAGCCACCACCAGCGCAGGGCAAACAGCCACAGGATGACGACGTTGAGCGCGAGCAGCGCCAGCAGTGTGCCGGGGGGAAAGCGTCGCAGGGCATCCCACGTTGCCTGCCAGGGCACCTTTCTCCCAACCCACACCAGCGCCGCAAGGAACACCAACCAGGCAAGCACCCGAAAGAAACGGGGCATCGCCACCCTGGCCATCAACCGTCCTCGGCCACAAGCGAATCGCCGCCAAGGGCCGTGAGAAAGACCACGTCATCCAGCGCCCACAAGCAAGCACGCCCGCCGCCCCAAAAAGCCACTGCCGTCAGCAAAGCCGCCACGCCATCGCGCCAGGGATGGGGGATAGGGGCACCAAGACTCCAGCTCACACCCCACACCAACAACGCCAACAAGGCCGTCATGCGCGGCAGGACCCCCAAAGCAAGCCCCACGGCCAGCAGCGAGGCAACGAATAGCAGCCACGGCAAAGCGCGCAGCGCCGAAAAAGCGCCCACCACCCACCCTATGGCAGCCAAAAGGCGAAGGCCAAACAAAAAAAGCGGCGAAGGCGTAGGCAACCATGTTGGCTGCAGATGGGGCACCAGTGCGTAACCGAGATCCTGAACGAACCCCGCCATGAAGGGCAAGAAGAACCACAAGCCTACCACCCTCAGCGCCGCTGGCGGGAAAAACGGCCACAACGAAACCGCCAGAAACGCCATCATCAGACCAGCCGTGGCGCGGCGCATGGGGTTGGGCTGCATCGGGCGCGGCACGCGCCCCAGCCGACGGGCAAGGGCCAGCACGCCAAGGTAAATCTCGCGCGCCAGGCCAACCAGCAAGTACCACCACGGCAAGCGCCCCAATGCCACCGCCAAGCCGCTGGCCAGAAGCACCCCCCAGGCGTCCAGTTGCAAGTCCAGCCGCGCGCCCAGCAGTGAGGCCTGCCCCGTGGTGCGGGCCAGAAAGCCATCCCACCAATCGCTCACAGCGACGAAAGTATAAAGCAGCCCCGGCATCCAGCGCGCCCATTCCGTACCCAACACCAGCGGGCAAAAGAACCCCACCATCATGGCTACCGCCAGCCCGCGCGCCAGCGTCACGCCGTTGGCTATGCCCAAAGTGGCATACGGCGGCGCATCAGGCGAAGGGCGATTCTCCGTCCGGTGATGCCAAACATATCTCAAGACCACAATGGTCGCAGTGCCGCTTCCCAGCAACCAGCAGGCTGCAGCCCCCGCCCCCTCTGTGCACCACAACGCTCCACCACCCGCCGCCAGGCTCATCGCGGCCAAGGCAACCATCCAGCCCAACCCGCGCACCATCAGGGCTTCTCCCGCGGTTTGAATTTCTGCGCCTTATGATAAATCGAGCGCACCTTGGGCAAAATTCCCGGCAACCGGATGCCCTCCGGGTGATACGCAGGCAGCACGTCGGGGTGCGCGCCCCACTGGGCAACCAGTTGGCGCACGATGAGGGAATACAGCCCTTCGTGCCGCAAAGGCGGCGTTGCCGTATCAGGCCACATCCCCATCTGCAAACCATATGCCGTAAAACGCCGCACAAAAGCCTCATCGCGGCTGATGACGTGCATGATGGTCTCATAGCCATCCCACGGGCCGGAAACCGCGGGTGGCTGGTGGTCGCCGATGAGAATGAACACATCGTGCGGACCGGCCTGGCGGATGAAATCGCTGAGCACGTGCCAGTCGTAGGTCACCGCCTGCAGGTAAGCCTGACGGCGAGAACCTTTGAAGGGGCGCTGATCGGGGTGGTCAATACTCGGATCGTTCAACTGTCGCCAATCCTCCACCCAGGGGGGCACCGGAGCGAAGGGATAATGCGTGTTTTGGGTCAGATAGAGGATGAAATTGGGCTTGGGAGGCTGCTTCTGCAACCAATCCCGCAGAAAGCCCAACACATATTGGTCAGGTGGCGACGGCCCCCAGCTGTATTCAGGGCCATGGTAATGCAGATCGGAGAAAGTAATCCACGCGTCGGGGCCATAGAAACGGCGGTTGGCCGCCCAAATATTGGCCGGGAGTTGGCGGTCGATGGGCACAACCCATGTAAAGCGATAACCCTGGCTCTGCAAATAACGCCCCAGGTGAGGATAGGGAATACGCTGAAAAGCATATTTGAGGGCCAGGTACTGCGGTTGCTGCGCAATCCGCACCCCGGTGAGCACCGTAGTATACGCCATCCACGAGCCGCCACCCCACACCGGCGAACGGCTCAACCCCGTCGCCATGTGCCAACCTGCCTGAGTCAGCGTGGTCTCGACCTCATCCATCAGGCGGCGATAGGCGGGCTGAAAGCCAGGGTCGGTCACCAAAACACTGCCATAGGATTCCAGAAACAGCAAATAGACATTCGGGCGTTCTGCAAGGGGGTAGCGGCTATAATTGTACTCCTGATAAGGCGAAACCTCCTGCATGGCCCGCACTTGCGCCAGCGTTTGGCGGCTGCGTCGGATATTGGCGACAAGTTTCAAACTCAGGCTGGCGACCTCACCCTCCGGGCGAGCAGCCTGGGCAGGGAAAAGCACCACATACGCCAAAGCTACACCAGCCAACGCCACTATGCCCCACCGCGTGGCACGGCCCAAACGCTCCGGCGCCGTCCAGACCAGCGGCACGCTCACCAACACATAAAGCCCACCAGCAGCCAACGCTACCCCCGCCACCCCCAGCGGCCACATCCACCACGGCACCGGCAGACTATCCAACACAAAGCCCAACCCGCCCCCAAGAAACGTCCAATCATTGTAGAAATTGGGCATATTGTGATACAGCGCCACATCGACGGCTGCATACACCTGATAAACCAAAAACAACACCAAGACCGCAAAAGCAAACCACCGATACCATCGCCGCCGGTGTACAGGCGCCAGCCACCGCAGATTGACCCCCACCGCCACCACGAGCAACCACTCCAGTGCCCCCCGCCAGGGGTCGTAGTTCGAGCGTTGGAGCAAGGTATGGTAAGTCAACCGGGGGAAAAGCACGCTGCGGCTAGTGGTTAGAGCAAACAACGGCACAAAAAGTAAAAAGTTTGCCCCCAAAACGGTAAGCCAGAACCAAAATTTGCTATATTTTTGTAACCATACCAAATTTTTCATGGGAATAATTATACTTGCTCTCGCCCAAGGCGCCAAGTCTCCCCAGAGAAAGCCGCTCGTTTTTTTATCGCCGTCTCATCTTGAAAGCGCAGTCACGCTTCCCCCTCACTTTACTGCTCCCTTCCGGCCTTCACCGCCCATAGTGGGCGCGCACCTCCTTCAGTTTGGCCAACGCCTCTGCAGAAAGAGGCTCTGGCTCGCCTGCCAGGTAGGCCCACAACAGCGTTTGCGCCGTATGCTCCAACGCTTCCATCTTGACCACTGCCTCTTCGACCGTATGCCCTACCGTCAGCGCACCGTGCCGCGCCAGCAGGATGACGTCGTGTTCGGCAATCCACTTGGCGATCGCGGTGCGATTTTCAGGCGTGGAAGGGGTAGCATATGCCGTCGTGGGAACCTCACCCAACAACAGCACCGCCTCCGGCAAAACCGGCTTGGCCAACGAAACCCCTGCCAGCGTGAGCGCCACCGAAGCGGCAGGATGCGCATGCACCACCGCCCCCACCTCAGGACGGCGCCGATACACCTCCAGATGCATCGGCAGTTCCGAGGTCGGCTTCATCCCCTTGATGCCGCTCACCACTTCCCCCTCCAACGTCACCACCAGCAGCTCCTCCGGCTGCAGCCCTGCTTTGGGCACCCCGGACGGCACCACCAATACCCGCCCCTCATCCACACGCGCCGAAAGATTGCCCGCAGGCCCCGGCATCAGCCCCTGAGCATGTAAACGTCGCGCCGCGGCCACGATCTGGCGACGCAGTACCCACTCCGGCGCCCAGGTGCCGCTCATGAGGCATCCTCCAACCGGGCAAAAATATCTATCTTCCGACGATTGACCAGCATTGCAGGAGCCTCAGCGCGCAGATTGGGGAACAACACAGCCTGCAATGTGCCGTCATAAAACGCCAGAAAGTCATTCGTCCCCTCTACCAAAATAGCCGCCGGGTCGAACTTCCCTGTCCACTTGAAAGTACCGAAGTATTCAAACACCTGCGAGATGGCGTTGACTCGGTACTGCAAAACCCGGGAAAAACCACCTCGCAACAAGACCAAAGGCCCCAAATCATCCCGTGAGCGCACGCAGACGGCATGAATCCCCCGCTTGGTCAACTCGGCAAATTCATAACGCGCAACCAGTTTGGTGGGCATATGCAACCGCGCCAACACCGCCCCATGCACGCGTAGATAGGAGGTTGTATCATCGTTCAGGAGCCCGATCAGCCCTGTCGAACCAATACGCACTTTGCCTACAATACGATAACTGGCCGTAAATACATCGACCTGTATCAAACGCGTGGTCAACGGCATCGTGTGATCCTTTCCCCATGCCGGGCGTTATTTTTCAAGACCTGCTGCCGAAGAAGGGGGAGATTGACGCCGCCGGTGCTGCATGGGCGGCGAGAGCAATGTATACAACCACCCCAGCGCCCGCTGGTCGTACTCCACGTATCCACAAATGTCGCACACCCACGCAGGGAACCCTGGCACCACCACGAGTTCATCACCCAGGGCAGTAAAGTAGGTGAGTTCCCGCGGCTTGAGCACCCCCGCGTGGCATCTGGGGCAAGGATATTCGAACGTCTCGGGGAGGGGCGGTGTGTCCATACGCTCTAACCAACCAAAACAGGGTGAGGTGGTTTCATTTTACCGCGTTTTCTCACGGCGAAGGCGAAGGTGTGGGCTGCAACGCCGGGTATGGCGGAGGGGAAAAGAAACGCCATGCCGAAGGCGGCCAGTAAACCAGCACGGCGCGCCCCACAATGCGATCAAGAGGCACCGGCCCAAAGACGTGCGAATCGGTGGAATCGTTGCGGTTGTCACCTAACACAAACACCTGCCCCGGAGGGACACGCCACACGCCCCGATAACGCGGCGGTTCCGCAATGTAGGGCTCCTCAATGGGCACGTTGTTGATAAAGACTCGCCCGTCGCGGACGGTCACCGTCTCGCCGGGTAAACCGATGATGCGCTTGATGTACTCGTCTTGCGAGGCTCGCCTTGGCGCCCCGGGAAACGCCTCCGGGTGGAAAATCACAATGTCGCCCCGCTGAGGTGACGCAAAATGGTACGCCCACCGATATACCAGGACGAATTCGCCACTCTTGAAGGTGGGATACATGCTCGTGCCGTATATCCGCACGCGGGCAGTGGCCTGATTGATACCCAGATACAATACGCCCGCCAGCAGGAGGGTCTGCAACACCTCCCAGACGAAGCTCAAGCACCCTCGGAGGGCTTTGCCCAAAGGCTGCTCCGCGGGAGGAACGCCGTTGACCTGCGAAAAGCCCTCGGGACGAGGCGAAGGCGGTGGAGATTCAAAAGACACAGCAACCTCGAAAAACCACAAAATTTCCCTGCCAGCAGCACCAAGCAGGGATTATAAGCGCGAACGCTGAGGAAAGCCAACCTTCAGGAGGATAGCGCCTGGGCGGCCTCGGCCACGATGCGCACACCGGCGCTGGCCCCAATTCGATTCGCGCCCGCAGCGATCATGGCCCGCGCCTTCTCCCAACTGCGGATGCCCCCGGCTGCCTTGACGCCCAGAGCATCACCTACCACCGCCCGCATCAAAGCCACGTCTTCGACCGTGGCGCCGCCCGGCCCAAAGCCGGTCGAGGTTTTCACGAAGTCCGCACCCATCTGCTTCGCCAACAAGCAGGCGGCCACTTTCTCCTCATCGCTCAACAGCGCAGCCTCGATGATGACCTTGACCAGCACATCGGCAGCATGGGCAACGGCAACCACAGCGTGAATATCCCGCGCCACGGCAGCATATCGCCTGCTTTTCAGCGCCCCGATGTTGATCACCATATCTACCTCGGTGGCTCCGTCGGCGATGGCCTGCAAGGTCTCGTAGGCCTTGACCGCCGGCAGCGTTGCCCCCAGCGGGAACCCCACCACCGTGCAGACCTCGACGTCTTCAGCATCCGAAAGCAAATCGGCAGCCAAGCGCACATACCATGGGTTGACGCACACGGAGGCAAACCGATGTTCTCGCGCCTCGGCACAAAGCCGGGCAATCTGGCTGCTGGTTGCCTCCGGCTTGAGCAAGGTATGATCGATCAACCGCGCCACCTGCTGCGGCGAGAGCGCCTCGTCGGGGGGAGGCAGCATATCCGCTGAGGGCATCTCCCCCGCCGGGCGCACCTCCGCCGCAAGCACCTCCCCATCCAACCACACGGTGCGGGCGTGCTGTCCGTGGCTGGTTTCCTCCGCAACCTCGAACACCGGCTCGTCTTCCAGCGCCCGCAGCACTTCCGGGGCGACACGCGCAATCAGGGCTTGGATGTTCTCTGCCATTGCCAACTCCTCACTTCAAAAGATCATGCCGCGCAGCGTAACTTTCGCCCGCCCCCTGGGGAGCACGGCTCACTTGTTCTTCTTCCGCAACACCAATCGAATGGGGGTGCCGGGAAATGGATGGGCTGCGCGGATGCGGTTTTCCAGGTAACGCAGGTAGGAAAAGTGCACCAGTTTGGGTTCGTTGACCTGAAGCACAAAAGTCGGCGGTGCCACCGAGACCTGCGAGCCAAAATAGATCTTCGGCAGCCGTCCTCCTTTGGAAGGCGGCGGATGACGCTCCAACGCCTCCTGCAAAATCCGATTGACGTACGAGGTCGAGAGCCGCGTGAGGCGCGCTTCGTTGACCTGCAAGGCCGTGGGCAAGATGGTATGCACGCGCTGGCCGGTCTTCGCCGAGACGAACAAGATGGGGACGTAATCCAAAAAATGCAACTTGTTGCGGATCTCCTGGACGTAGCCTTGCATGGTGTAGGTGTCTTTTTCGATCGCGTCCCATTTGTTAACCACCACCACCACACTTTTCCAGGCCTCGAGGACAAACCCGGCGATGTGTGCATCCTGGGCGCTCAGGGAGGTGGTCGCGTCGAGCACCAGCAAAGCCACATCCGCGCGACGGATGGCGCGAAAAGAACGCAGCACGCTGTATTTCTCCACCCCGTGCTCGATGCGCCCGCGGCGGCGGATGCCCGCCGTGTCGATCAGCGTGATGGGGGTGCCATCGTAGGTGAGATGCGTGTCCACCGCGTCGCGCGTGGTGCCGGGGATCGGGCTAACGATGGCGCGCTCCTCGCCCAGCAGGCGGTTGAGCAGGCTGGACTTACCCACGTTGGGTTTGCCTACAATAGCAATGGCCACACTTTCGTCGTCCTCGTCCTGCGGCGGGGCGGGAGGCAACACGCGCACCAACGCATCCAGCAAATCCCCCGTGCCGACGCCATGCTGCGCCGAGATGGGGTACGGCTCGCCAAGCCCCAATTCGTAAAACTGCGCCGCTTCGGCAAAACGCGCCACCGTATCGCACTTGTTGACGGCCAGCAAAATGGGCGGAAAAGGCCGTCCCTCGCGCTCGCGTTGGTAGCGGCGCAAAATAGCCGCCACTTCGCGGTCGGCAGGCGTGACGCCGCTTTCTACATCCACGAGGAAAAGCACGGCGTCGGCATCCTGGACGGCCATCTGCGCCTGGCGACGGATCTCGGCGATAAACTGCGCCGAACCTACAGAAAGAGGCGTTTTACCGGCGCGCGCCACGCTGCTGGGGTCGATGCCGCCGGTATCGACCACATCGAAAACCACCCCATTCCATTCGGTTTCGGCCACCAGGCGGTCGCGCGTGGTGCCGGGGATCTCGTCCACCACCGCCAACCGCTCGCCCGCCAGGCG
>JALSPT010000118.1 GCA_026985785.1 Anaerolineales bacterium | reverse complement strand
CCGCGCGGCTTCTTCCGCCTGTATGCTTTCCTGTTCGGCGACCCGTGGCAAAATCCCCCTCCGCCGCACATCCCCCCCAACCTGCACCAGCCGCCGATGAAACTGCCTTTTCCCAAAGGGGAGATTTGGGTGTTCACCGGCGCCCCCCACACCGGCTGGGGGTTGGGGCAGCCCTTTGCCGCGCTGGATTTTGCCCCCCGCGGCTCTTCCGGCTGCCAGGCGAGCGACAAATGGGCTGTGGCCGTGGCCAAGGGAGTCGTCGCCCGCTCAGAGTATGCCACCGTGATGCTCGACCTGGATGGCGACATGAACGAACACACGGGGTGGGACGTGCTCTATTTTCACTTGGCCGACAATGGACGGGTACCCGAAGGCGCCGTGCTCAACGAAGGGGATCCCATCGGACACCCATCCTGCGAAGGAGGGCGCACCACCGGCACCCACGTCCATGTAGCCCGAAAGTACAACGGTGAATGGATCGTGGCTTACGGCGTCATCCCCTTCAACCTGGAAGGGTGGATCCCTGAAACAACTGGCACGGCTTACCACGGCGACCTTCGTCGCGGGCAGGGGTTGGTGGTCGCCAGCGACCAGGGCATCCCGGCTGCCGAAATCAAATCAGGGCAATGACCCCCGCCGAAGATAAAAGTTCCCGAAGAAACGCCCAGCCGCAGGCAGGCAGCGGCTATAATCAAGACATCTTCTCCGGCAGAGAAAGACCGTGCCTCAACCAGTTGCAGCCCGTCTTTTTCGCAAACATATCGCCTGGCCCCAAGAGCACGGCGCGTGGGCTTTTCTCCTCAGCCCCCTGCTCGCCGGCCTGATTGCAGGCGGCAAATGGCAGCCAGCGACCACCTGGCTCGTCATCGGCGTGCTGGCAACCTTTTTCCTGCGGCAGCCAATCGTGATTGCCGTTAAAGTGCTGGTCAAACGCCGCAGCCGCCGGGACTTGCCCGCCGCCCTATTCTGGAGCGGGGTTTACGGCTTGGCCGGGTTGATTGCCGCGGCGCAACTCGTCCGCCTGGGGGCGGCCTATCTGCTATGGCTGGCGGCGCCGGGGGTGCTGGTGTTCGCCTGGCACCTCCGCCTGGTCGCCCACCGCGCCGAGCGCCGCCGCATGGATGTGGAAGTCGTGGCGAGCGGCTCGCTGGCGCTGAGCGCAGCAGCAGCCATGTGGCTGGCGCAAGGGCGCATCACCATCGACGGCATCTTGCTGTGGCTGCTGATGTGGTTTCAGGCTGCCGCCTCCATCGTTTACGCCTACACCCGGCTGGAGCAGCGCACGTGGAAAGCCCTACCGCCGATGCGAGAACGCCTGCGCGCCGGCTGGCGGGGGCTGTGCTATACCACTTTCAACCTTGTCACCGTGGCGCTGCTTGGCCTGCTCGGTGTACTTTCCCCCTGGCTGTGGCTGGCCTACGTCATTCAATGGGTGGAAACCCTCTGGGGCACCATCCGTCCTGCCATTCACACCAAACCCACCACCATCGGCATCCGCCAATTTCTGGTCACCACCCTGTTCACCATCGTCTTCATCCTCACCTGGTAACAGCATGCAAATCCCTCACAAAACGGCAGGCTGAGGGCGTCAGACGCCATCCTCTTCTACCGGCTGCTCGATGATCTCACGCGCCAGGTCAAGCAAAGCAGCGCGGGTGGCCTTGTCCGTTTTGCGAGCAAGCAGGTACTTCTCCAGCAATTCCAACGGCGTCAGGCTTTCCACCCGCTCATCGCCCAAACGGACACGGCTTTCGCTTTGCGGGCGCTTGACCAGATGAAACTCCAACGCCTGCGAGGCGTGGAGGTAGAGCGCCGCTTCGTCCAAATGGGCCGCATATGCCTGCGGATAGGTCAGCGTCAGCCGCACAATGGCATCTTTCAATCCCTCTGCCGGGCCGAGGGCGGCAATGGCCTCCTGAGTGATGTTGAGCGCATCATCCACCACAACCGATTTATCAATTACCCTCCGCACAGGCAACTTGCGCCAATCCACCTGGGTAGGTTGGCCTGGTTCGATCGTGGCAATGACGAAGTACTTGTCCTCCTTTGCCTCACCGAAATCCACCCGTTCGATGGAGCCGGGGTAAATCACCGGCGGCTGACTATCAGGGTTGAGATTTTGCGCCTTGTGGATGTGTCCCAACGCCACATAAGCCCAGCGCGGATCCTTGACCAGGGAAGCCGGAAGCACCAGATCACTCCCCAGCATCACCAGCCGCTCGGTGCCATAGTGTGCACCCTGCACCGAGGCATGTGCCGTGAGCACCAGCGGCAGGTTGGGGTCGGCCTGTGTAAGCAGTTTTTGCACGCCCTGGGTGAGCAGGTCACCGATCCGGTCGTAAACCTCGCGGGCCGAAAGGCCCATGTGCTCATCGCCAAGAAAGGCCAGCAAGCCGCTGCGGGAAACCCACGGAAGCGCAACCACCTGCACCGGCACACCGTCTAAATCGCTCGGGGTCAACAAAGTTGGCCGCGCCACCACCCGCACGTGGGGTACGGCAAACGTCTCGAACGGGTCGAGGGCGTGGGCGCGCTTGGCAGCGGGGGAAAGGTCATGGTTGCCGACCAGCAATACGGTGGGGATGCCAGCCCGCGAAAGCCGCATGATGCGTTTACCCCATTCACGGATGAAGGTAGGCGCGGGGGTGCGGTCCTTGAACGCATCACCGGCAAACAGCACCAGATCCACGCGCTCCTCGATGGCAGTATCCACGATAACGTCCAGCGAGCGCAGGAAATCCATCACCCGCACCGGCAGGCCAGTATCTGGATCGTGCCTGCCGCGATTGAGCATGTCGATGTGAGCATCGGCAAAATGTAAAATGCGGAGGGGCATGGCTACACCAACGTCGTCAGGGCAGTGCCAAGGGCAAACATCGCCAGCAGCAGGATTTCCACCGCGCCGGCATCGGCCCGCGCTGCAGGATAAAGCGCCAGGGCCGAGGCAAGCATCAACGCCAATGCGATGCTGTGAATGGCAAATTTATGAGGTTTCAGGCGTCGCAGCATGAGGTTATTGTACCGCAAAGGAGGCCCAAA
>JALSPT010000117.1 GCA_026985785.1 Anaerolineales bacterium | reverse complement strand
CTCTGCTGGGCTGGGCTGCAGGCTTGCTCTGGCGGCGTGTTGCTTCCCGTTCGCCCTGACGCCGACGCTACCACTCCCTTACATCCACCTGGAGGAACTTATGCCAAAAATTTACGTTGCCGGTCCCCTGTTTACCGAAGGCCAACGCTGGCTGCTGGAACGCGTCGACGCCGTGTGTCATGAACAAGGTTTCGAAACCTACCTACCGCACCGCGACGCCGGGCTGTTCGACCGCGATAGCGACTCGTCGTTTTTCTTTCAACAGGATTTGCGCCAGTTGCAGGAAGCCGCCATCGTGGTAGCCGTCCTCAACGGCGACGATGTCGATTCCGGCACGGCGTGGGAGATGGGCTATTTTTATGCCGTGAAGGGCGGCCCGATTGTTGGGTACGTGCACGACACCCGCAAGCCGCACCCCAAGGCGCAACTCAATCCGATGGTGGTGGGTGGTTTACACGCGTTGGTGCACGACTTGGAAGCCCTGGCTGAAGCCCTCCGCGCTCTTCGAAAATCTTAGCGCATCTTCGTTGGTCATCCGTGCGTCGCATCGTGCAGGTGCGACGCACGTTGCCTTACTCTGTGTAACCCATTTCGTGCCAGGAAAGTCGGGGCGAGGCACGCCTCGCCCCGACGGAACACACCGGTTAGAGGTTCACCTCCGGCAGTTTTTGTAACGACTTCTGAATTTCTTCTTCGGGGTAACTGTAATCTTCCAGATTGCCGCTCAAATAGGCTTCGTAGGCGCTCAAATCGAAATGGCCGTGGCCGGAGAAGTTGAACACGATGACTTTCTTCTCGCCGGCCTCTTTGGCCTTCAACGCCTCGTCGATGGCCACCTTGACGGCATGGGCGGTTTCCGGCGCGGGGATGATGCCTTGAGTGCGGGCAAAGAGCACCGCGGCCTCGAACACGGCGCGCTGATGCACCGCCACGGCCTCGATGACGCCTTGGTCGTAAAGGGCGCATACTGCGGGCGCCATGCCGTGATAGCGCAGCCCGCCCGCGTGGATGGGCGCAGGCACGAAGTCGTGGCCTAAGGTGTGCATTTTCACGATGGGGGTGATTTTGCCGGTGTCGCCGTAGTCGTAGGCGTAAAGCCCTTTGGTGAGCGTCGGCGCGGCGGTGGGTTCCACGGCAATCACGCGATAGTCTTTCTTCCCTTGCAGTTTGTCTTTGATGAAGGGGAAGGCAAACCCGCCAAAGTTGGAGCCGCCGCCAATGCAGCCGATGAGGATGTCGGGGCTCTCGCCCGCCAGTTCCATCTGCTTGATGGCCTCCTCGCCGATCACGGTCTGGTGCAACAGCACATGGTTGAGCACCGAGCCCAGGCTGTATTTCTTCTTGCCGTTGGAGGTCAACGCAGCCTCCACGGCTTCGGAAATGGCAATACCCAACGAGCCGGGGCTGTCGGGGTCTTCGGCCAGGATTTTGCGGCCAAACTCGGTGCGGTCGGTGGGGCTGGCAAACACCTGCGCGCCGTAGGTTTCCATCAAGATGCGGCGGTAGGGCTTCTGGTTGTACGAAACCTTGACCATGTACACTTCGACGTCGATGTCGAAGAAGTTGCCTGCCAGGGCAAGGGCCGAACCCCATTGGCCTGCGCCGGTTTCGGTGGTCAGGGCGTGCACTCCCGCGATTTTGTTGTAAAACGCCTGCGCCACGGCGGTGTTGGGCTTGTGGCTTCCGGAAGGGGAAACGCCCTCGTACTTGAAGTAGATGTGGGCCGGGGTGTCCAGCGCTTGCTCCAAGCGGCGAGCGCGGATGAGGGGGGTAGGCCGCCAGAGACGATAGATCTCGCGCACCGGTTCGGGAATTTCGATATATCGCTCGGTGCTGACTTCTTGCAGGATGACGTCGCGCGGGAAGATGGCCTCAAGAAAATCGGGTGTGACGGGCTGCTTGGTGACCGGGTGCAGCGGCGGCGGCAACGGCGTGGGCAGGTCGGCAGCAATGTTGTACCAAAACTTGGGCAGGTCGGCTTCGCTGAGCAGGAAACGATATTGGTCGGACATGGAACACCTCCAGAGTAAGGTTGAGGGGTTAGGTGGTTACCTGGTTACTTGGTTACCTGGTTACCTGGTGGATAGGACGGGGAATAAAAAAACGCCCGTCCCGTAAGGGGACGAACGTTCGGAACGTCCGCGGTGCCACCCCGGTTAGGCGGCTGCCGGGCTTAAAACAAAAGCCCGTCGTGAAGCGACGGGGAAAAGTCGTAAGCCACTGGCAAGCCAGCCTCACTCGTTGCGGGTACGACGGGCGCATTTGCGCCGCGCTTATACCCTTTGCCCTGATAACGGTGGCAACTCCGGCAAGGGCTACTACCTGCTGGATTCGCCCTGCGGCTCTGAGGTCCATTCGGCGTCGGCGTGCGGACCGGCTCTCACCTTTCCCGGTTCTCTGTACCGCCGTTTCGGCGCTTACTCGTCCTCTTCGCAGCCTTTGTGTGCTATGCGGTTGTTGCGCCAAGTTATACGCGCACTTAGGCAATTTGTCAATGATTTTGCCACTATTGCTTTACAGTCCCCATCCCGCCATCGCGCGGCGGGCGGCGCGCTCCAGCCCGGCCACGGCCTGGTCGAAGTGGGCGAAGCGCGGGTCGCGGGTCTGGCCGTGGTAGTAGCGGTAGTAGATTTGCTGCGCGATGCCCGCGAGGCGGAAAAGGCCATACACGAAGTAGAAACGCAGGTCGCCGGGGGCAAGGTCGGTGCCGGCGATGTAACGCTGCACCACCTCGCGGCGGGTGAGCGCGCCGGGCAGGTGGGTTGGGCCCAGGCGGATGGCCTGCATTTCCGGCGGGTCATCCGCCTGCACCCAGTAGGCCAGCGACGCGCCCAGGTCCATCAGCGGGTCGCCGATGGTCGCCAGTTCCCAATCCAGCACGCCGACCAGGCGGAAGGATCTCTCCCCACCCCCCAACCCCCTCCCCTCCCCTCCCTTAGCAAGGGAGGGGAGGGGGTGTCAGGCGCAAGCGCCTGACGGGAGAGGGGTGGGATCTCAAACACCACGTTGTCGAACCGGTAGTCGTTGTGGATGAGCGCCGCGCCGCGTT
>JALSPT010000116.1 GCA_026985785.1 Anaerolineales bacterium | reverse complement strand
AGTTCGGCGGGGCCCATCTTCTGGCCGTTGACGGCCACAGGCGTGCCGCTCTCGAATTCGATTTCCACGTATTCGGGCTCGTCGGGGGCTTCCTGCGGCGCGGCGGTGAGCATGAACACCGACTCGTCCGGCTCCCACCAGGGGTCTTCCAGCGGACCACCCTCGTGGGAAATGTGCCACAGGTTGTGGTCGCGGCTGTAGATGGTCTTTTTGGTGGCGGTGACGGGGACGTTGTGCGCCTGAGCGTAGGCGATGGCGTCCTCACGGGAGCGGATTTCCCATTCGCGCCACGGGGCGATGACCTTCAGGCGGGGGTCGAGTGCCATCACGGTGAGTTCGAAGCGCACCTGGTCGTTGCCTTTGCCGGTTGCGCCGTGGGCGATGGCGTCCGCGCCGGTCTGATGAGCGACTTCGACCAGGTATTTGGCAATCAGCGGGCGGGCGACCGAGGTGCCGAGCAGGTATTTGCGCTCGTACACCGCGCCAGCGCGCACGATAGGGAAGAGGTAGTCGGTGACGAATTCGTCTTTCAGATCTTTGATGACGATCTGGCTGGCGCCGCTGTTGAGGGCTTTCTCCTCCAGACCCTCCAGTTCGCCGCTCTGGCCGAGGTCGGCGGTGAAGCAGACCACTTCGCAGCCGTAATTTTCCTTCAGCCAGGGCACGATGACCGAGGTGTCGAGGCCGCCGGAGTAGGCCAGGACAACTTTTTTGACGTCAGATTTCGCAGCACTCATCGTTTGCTCCTTTATGGATGGGGAATACGCGAAAAGCCCTCCTGGGCAGGAGGGCTTTTGAGCGCACAACGATTGACGATGTTGATGCTAACCCGCGCGCCCAGCCGCGCCCTCCCACGAGGGGGCTTCAGCACGACGGGGACGACGAGCAATCTTCTTGGTCAACATCATGGTGCGTTTTATACCAAAGGCCGTGGCAATCTGTCAACCTTATTGGCAGAAAATCGCCCGAATTGCTTGCTAATGTTTCTCTTATGCTTTGCCGATGAAATTCTTGTACGGCTATGACACAATGAAAGTGTTGCCTGCGTGGCGAACGCGCCTGGCCGGCAGCATTGAGATTTCATCAAACCTGAGGAGGCTATGTCATGGCTCGCAAAAAACTCAGCGCCGAAGAACTTCGGCGTCGTCATCAGCAGATGCTGAACACTTTTGTGCGAGAAGCGTGGGGCGAGATCCCTAACGAGTTGGAAGTCAAAATCCGCAGTTTGAAGGCTTGGGGTTTCGATTTGCTCACCGGGTTGCGGGCGGGCGTGCCCGCGGTGTTCGTGGCACCGCAAGAAGACCATCGCGCACCGGGCGACGTGTACCAAGCCGAAGGCGAAACCTTTGAAGTGCAGGAGGTTTGGAAAAGCGTCCCCAAGGGAGCGACGCTATGGGTGCGCGTGGCAATGGAGGACCGCCGCGGTGTGATTCGGGCGTATTACCGCGCTGCCCACGGCGAAGAGACTTTGCTCTTTAGTATGCCCGCAGCCGAGTTACTCCTGGCGTACTTCAAAAAACGTGGCTTTGGCAAACTGTTGGAGTCCTTCCACTCCAGTGGCCTGACCACCGAGTTCATCCAAAAGCGCGGCGAACAAGGGAAAGCGGTAGATTACGACCATTTACCGGCCCTCATGCGACGCGCCTTGCGAGAGGCAGGCGATCTAATCCGCAAGCGCACCGGGGTAGGGCGCTTCACCCTGGTGTATTTCGGTAAAAATAAGGATGGCGATGATCGGTATATCGCCACCTGGTTGCTACCGACGATTCATTTGTTCAACGTGGACATTGCCGAGCGAGTGGACAAACTGCTCGCTGCATTGGACTGACCCTCAGGAGGTGTGCCATGATTATCCGCAAAGCCCACGCATTGGCTTTGAAACGTTTGCTGCAAGGCCAGAACGAGCGTCAATCTTTTACCGAGTTGCCTGCCGAGATGCAACCCACCCTTTTGGAATTGGAGCGCGCCGGCTTGGTGCGGCAACAAACACCGGTACGCTGGGTATTGACTTATAGCGGCACGGCGATCGCTCGTGTGCTGGACGAGTTGTACAGGCGTGGGCCGCGCCCCTATGCCGAGGAGGAATCCGAGGTGGGGGGCGATCTGATCATTCGCGAAGGGCGAGGGTTGGATGCCCCGGAAACCTGGCCTGAAGATTGGCGCTGGTTGGGCACAGAGGTCGTCGCTATGCTGGAGGCTGCCTGGCGCGCCGAGCGCGTGGGGTCAAAGGCCGAAGATGCCCTCCTCAGCCGTGGTCTGGCCGTACGCGTGTGGGACCGCGAAAAGAAGCAAGAATACGTCACGCTCAGCGAAGCCGGACGCACGGTGTGGGAGATCTATCAGCAGGCGCGCCCACGGCTGGTTGTAGATCACACGCTCGCGGATTTCATCCGCCAGGCGCCGATAGGGCCGGCCCCCGCGGCGCGGCTGCCTTTGGGCTCCCACGAGGAACATTTGCTGGAAGCCATGCGCTTGATTGCCTACAGTGTGCCCACTTCAGAGGTTGTGGCATTTACTGCGCTGGGCCAGGCGGTAAAACAGGCGCTGCAGGCCGGCGGCTTTGGTGAGGGCACCGTGCTGTCGGAAGATTTGCTTTGGTTACTGGCGCAACATGCCGATGGTGAGGATGTGGGAGAGAAAGCCATCAGTCATTTGCAAGCCCTGGGGTATCTGGACGCCGAAGGCGAACTGTTGCCGGCGGGCGAATGGGCGCTGGAGGCATTCCGTTTGTGGCACGATGGCCCGCGACGCGATGTTTGGACGCTGGCGGTCGAGGCCGAAGAGGTCGAGGTGCTGCAAACGGTGGCCGCGCTGTGGCAAAAGTTCGAGCAAACCGGCAACGAGGACGAAATCCCCACTTTCAAACGCCTGCGCCGCGAGATGATCGACCGCAAGGTCGCGGAGTATCGCCGCCTGTTGGAAAAGTACGGACGGCGCATCAAAGAGATGCCGCGCAAGTACCAAGCCATCGCCCGCCAGTTTGCGGAGGCCAAGGATTTAGCGCGGTGGTACGATGACAATTTCGTGCTACGAGAGATCTTAGCCAGCCTCGAATCGTTCG
>JALSPT010000115.1 GCA_026985785.1 Anaerolineales bacterium | reverse complement strand
CTGTCGGCCAGCAAGGCAGGCACGGCGCGCACGCGGAAGGTGCCCGGCCCGAAGGGTTCCACCTGGAATCCCCAGCGGTTGAGGTGCGGTAGTTGCTCTTCCAGCAGGCGGGCTTGAGGGGGCGGCAGGTGGACGGTGACGGGCTGGAGAAGCGCCTGCGAAGGGATTTCCTCCCCCTGTTGCGCCATGAAGCGCTCGAAGAGTACCCGCTCGTGGGCGGCGTGTTGGTCGATGAGGTAAATGCCGTCGGGCCCTTCGGCCACGATGTAGGTGGCGGCGATCTGCCCCAGGGGGCGCAGCAGGGGCATCCGTTGGCCGGGCAGGGTGGGCTGGCGCGGCTCGGAGGATGAGGTCGCCGGCGGTGTGTCGGGCGCTGCAGCGGGGGACTGTCCTGCTTCCGGCGGCGGGGCAGCCCATGGCGTGCTCGGTTCGCTTTCCAGCCAGGTGGGGCGCGGTTCGGTGGGGGCGGGCGGCAGATCCAGGTCGGGAATGGGAGTGTAAGCCAACAGGGTGCGCCGCACGGCGTGGCGGACGGCGCGGAAAACGGCGTCGGGGTTGCGGAAGCGCACTTCGGCCTTGGTGGGGTGGACGTTGACGTCCACTTCTTCGGGCGGCATCTGGAGGAAGAGCACGGCCAGGGGGTAGCGCCCGACCATCAGCAGGGTGTGGTAGGCTTTCAACAGCGCCGCGCTGAGGGTGGTGTCCTGCACCGGGCGACCGTTGACGAAGAAGACGATTTCCCGGCGGTGCGATTTGGTGATGTCGGGCGGGCTGATGAAGCCGTGGATGGTGAGGTCGGGGGCGGCGTCGTCCACCGCCAGCATCCGCCGGGCAGTTTCGGGGCCGTAGAGCGCGGCGAGCACCTCGCGGCGGTCGCCGCGCCCGGAGGTTTGCAGCGCCACCCGCCCATCCTGCACCAACCGAAAGCGCACCGCCGGGTAGGCCAGGGCATAGCGGGTGAGCAGGGCGTCGATACGGCGCTTTTCGGTGGCGTCGGCTTTGAGGAATTTGCGTCGGGCGGGCACATTGTAGAACAGGTCTTCCACCGTGACCGTGGTGCCCACCGGCGCGCCGACCGGCTCGATGCCGCCAAGCGGGCGTCCGCCCTCGATGCGCAGGCGGGCGGCGGTGTCGGCTTCGGCGGGGCGGGAGGTGATGGTGAAGCGGGAGACCGAGGCGATGGAGGCCAGGGCTTCGCCGCGAAAGCCCAGGGTGTGGATGCGGAACAGGTCGTCGGCGGTGGCGAGTTTGCTGGTAGCGTGGCGGGCGACGGCCAGCGGTAGTTCGTCGGCGGGGATGCCGTGGCCGTCGTCGGCGACTTCGATCAGGCGCTTGCCCGCGCCTTGCACGGTGACGGTGATGGCGCGCGCGCCGGCGTCGAGGCTGTTTTCGACCAGTTCCTTGACCACCGACGCGGGGCGTTCCACCACTTCGCCGGCGGCAATCTGCGAGATCAGTTCGGGGGGGAGGGGATGGATGGGCATAAAGGGGGATTGGTTACTTGGTTGCTTGGTTACTGGGTTACTTGGTTGTTTGGTGATCTGGCAGATTAAAGGCAATGGGCGGTCGCGAGACCGCCCAAATTGTAGCACAAGAGGAGGTGAGGCTACTCTTCCAGCGCGCTGTAGCCGGGGCCTTCCTCGAAGTAAGCGCGGTTCCACTCGATGGCCGGGGTGAGGTCGACCACTTCGCCCGCCTCGAGGGTCTTGGTGTGCTCCAGGTGGACGGCCTCGCCGTTGTGGTCGGTGCCGTCGTACACCTCGTCGAAGCCCTCGGTACCCGCGGGCATGCTGATGCGCTCGCCGCCCTTGGCTTCGTAGTCGGAAGGCACCTCATCTTCGGGGAAGATGGCTTCCAGCGGGCATTCGGGCACGCACGCGCCGCAGTCGATGCAGGTGTCGGGGTCGATGTAGTAGAGCGGCCATTCGTCCACCGGTTTGCCGGGAACGATGCACTCCACCGGGCAGACCTCGGTGCACGCGCCGTCGCGCAGACAGAGAGCAGTAATCACATAAGCCATGGTTTACCTCCACATGTGGGGATTAGTGCCAACGTTGCGGGGTTATTGTAATCTATTTCGGGGCTTTTGGGTATGACTTTTGTCACTGAAAAGGGCTTGGAAAAAGGCGTGGGAGGGGATTATTTGGGCGAAGTTCATAAAAAACCGGCGTGATAAAATGGCGCGGCGAGGCATCTTTGGCGTGTGAGGCTGCAATGAAGCAAAAGCGTTTTTTCCCCGTGGTGGTGCTTACGGCAGGCATTTTGGCCGTTTCGACGGCCTCGATTTTCATTCGTTACGCCCAGCGCGAGGCGCCTTCGTTGGTGATTGCGGCTTATCGGTTGACGATTGCAGCGGCTATTCTCAGCGTGCCGTTGGGGGTGCGCCATCGGGCGGAACTGCGGGCGCTTTCCCGGCGCGAAGTGGCGCTGGCCCTGGTGTCGGGCGTTTTCCTGGCGGTGCACTTTGCCACCTGGATTTCGTCGCTGGCCTACACCACGGTGGCGAGTTCGGTGGTGTTGGTGACCACCACGCCGTTGTGGGTGGGGTTGCTTTCGCCCGTCGTGTTGGGCGAGCGACTGACGGTGCCGATCATGGTGGGGATGATGGCGACCTTGGTGGGCGGCAGCCTGATCGGCATCGGCGACGCCTGTCATGGCTTAGTCTGCAACTGGCAGGCTGCGTTTGCGGGTGGGGCGCTGTGGGGCGATTTTCTGGCGCTGGTCGGGGCGTGGGCGGCGGCGGGATATTTCCTCATTGGCCGCCGGTTGCGCGCCAACACCTCGTTGATGGTGTACATCGGGCTGACGTACGGCATGGCGGCGCTTGTGTTGGATGGATTGGTGCTTTTTTCCGGCCAGCCGGTGGTGGGTTATCGCCCGCAAACGTACCTCTGGTTCTTGTTGTTGGCACTGGTGCCGCAACTCGTCGGCCACACCTCGTTCAACTGGGCGCTGCGTTATCTTTCGGCGGCCTTCGTGGCCATTACTTTGCTGGGCGAACCGGTGGGCTCTACCGTGCTGGCCTATGTTTTTCTTCACGAAATCCCGTCGGCACTGACGCTGATTGGTGCTATACTTATTTTAGGCGGCATTGCCGTCGCGTCGCTGCACGAGCGAAAGCCCGCCGTCCCTGAAGCACCGTGAAAGGAGGCAAACGATGCAAATTCACTGCTCGTATTGTGGTGCCCCGCTCAACATCAGCCGTAAGCAAGCCGAAGCGGCGCTGGATTGGCTGCATGCCGAGGGGAAGGCGTACTATGAAGTGCGCTGCCCCAAGTGCCGCAAGATGAACAAGGTGCCGCGCGAGGTGCTCACGCGCGCTGCGCCGACGTGGAAGCCGCAAGAGGCGTCATAGCCGTTTGTGCGTTCTTGGGCAAAGGCCTGCCGTTTTGATGGCAGGCCTTTTGTTTTCTTGATGCGAATGGATAGGTGAGGGGCATTGCCGAGAGGGGGCGGTCTATCCCACGACTTTGACCACCGCGTCGCCGCGCTTGAGTTCCACCACCTTCGCGCCGCGTGTGCTGCTGCGCTTGCGTAGCGGGGCGGCATCCAGCCGGATGGCTTTGGCCGCGGCTTTGCGGAAGTGCAGGCTCACTTTGGCGTTGGGTTTACCGGCGGCCACCCCGGCCAGGCGCGCCCCTTGCGGCAGTTTCCACGCCACCACGCCCTGGCCGTAGCGCTTCTGCGCCGGGAATTCGGCGAAGGCCACCCGCCGCGCGCTGCCGTTGTCAGCCACCATGAGCACCGCGGTGTCCTTGCCCGCCAGCACCTTGACCGCGCCCACCACCTCGTCTTCCCCTTTGCGTTTGATGCCCGCCACGCCCGCCGCGACCAGCCCCATCGGGCGCACTTCGGCCTCGCTGAAACGGATCGCCATCCCTCCGGCGGTAAACAGCATCACTTCGTCCTCGCCGCCGGTGAGCAGCACGGTGAGCAGCGCGTCGCCGGGGTTGATTTTGGCCAGGGTGAAAGGCTGCGTGCCCGCCGCGGGCAGCGCCTCGAGGGCGCTCTTTTTGACCATGCCTTCGCGGGTGACGCTGAGCACGAAACCGTCCTCCGCGTCGGGCGGCAGAGCAAAGAGGGTGACGGGCGGGCTTTCCCGCAGGGCAGGGGCCAAAGCGCCCCAGGCCGCGCCCTCGGCGGGAGAGGCGGCTTCGGGCAGGGTGTGCACCGGCAGCGCCACGGCCTGCCCTTCGGCGGTGACAGCGTAGAGGGTGCTGCGGGTGGTGGCCTGCACCACGGCGATGGGCGCGGCGCGCCCGCTCAGGCGGGGCGCTTTGCCGGCTGGCAGGCGCGCCAGCCGCCCCTCGGCATCCAGCGCCACCCACACGCGCTGGTCGGGCAGCAGGGCTTCCACCGTGAGGGCTTTGCCGGTTTGGGAAGCGTCGAGCCGCACGATGCGGGTGCGGCGGGCGTCGCCGAATTGCGCTTTCACGGCCAGCAGTTCCTCGGCGATGGCGGCGCGCATCTTCTTCGGTGAGCGCAGCAGGGCTTCCAGCGCCTTGATGTGCTTTTTGGTTTCCTTGTATTCGGTTTCCAGTTTCTTGCGTTCCAGCGCGGCCAGGCGGCGCAGCGGCATGTCGAGGATGGCTTGCGCCTGCTCGGCGGTGAAGCCGAAGCGCTTGCGCAGGTTCTTGTGGGCGGTTTCCGCCGTGCGCGATTTGCGGATGATGCGGATGACTTCGTCGAGGTTGCCGAGGGCGATGAGCAGCCCTTCCAAAATGTGCGCCCGGCGGCGCAGGCGGGCTAAATCGTGCTCGCTGCGGCGGCGGACGACTTCCTGCCGGTGTTCCAGATAGATTTTGAGCGCCTGTTTGAGCGGCAGCAGGCGCGGCGAGCCGTTCACCAAGGCGAGCATGATGATGCCGAAGGTGGTTTGCAGGGGGGTGTGCTTGTAGAGGGAAGCCAGCACGGCGTCGGGGTCGGCGTTTTTGCCGAGTTCGATCACGATGCGCATCCCCTGGCGGTCGGACTCGTCGCGCAGGTCGGCGATGCCTTCCAGTTTGCCGTCGCGGGTCAGTTGGGCGATGCGTTCCAGCAGGCCGGATTTGTTGACCGCGTAGGGCAGTTCGGTCACGATGAGCGCCTGCCGCCCGCGCCCGATGGCCTCGGTGTGCACCAGAGCCTGCACGGTGATTTTGCCGCGCCCGGTGCTGTAGGCGCTGCGCAGGCCGTCTTCGCCTGCGGCCTGCACGATCAGCCCGCCGGTGGGGAAGTCGGGGCCGGGGATGTGCCGCATCAGGTCGTCCACGCTCAGGCTGTCGAGGCGGCTCCACTTTTCCAGCATCAGCACTAAGGCATCGATGACCTCGCCCAAGTTGTGGGGCGGGATGTTGGTGGACATGCCCACGGCGATGCCGGTAGCGCCGTTGACCAGCAGGTTGGGGAAGGCCGCCGGCAGCACGGTGGGTTCCCGCAGGCTTTCGTCGAAGTTGGGGGCGAAATCGACGGTGTCTTTGGCGATGTCGGCCAGCAGGGTTTCGGCAATTGGGCTGAGGCGCGCTTCGGTGTAGCGCATCGCCGCGGGCGGGTCGCCGTCCACGCTGCCGAAGTTGCCCTGGCCGTCCACCAGGGGGTAGCGCATGGAGAAGTTTTGCGCCATGCGCGCCATCGCGTCGTACACGGCCTGGTCGCCGTGGGGGTGATATTTGCCCAGCACCTCGCCGACGATGCGGGCCGATTTCTTGTAGGCGCTGCCGGCGCGCAGGCCCATGTCGTGCATCGCGTAGAGGATGCGGCGCTGGACGGGTTTGAGGCCGTCGCGGGCGTCGGGCAGGGCGCGGGCGACGATCACGCTCATCGCGTAGTCCAGGTAGGCCTGGCGCATTTCGGTTGAGATGTCCACACGGCGGACGAGACCGAGTTCCATAGGAAACCATCCTTGGGAAAGGGATCATTGCTTCATCTTACGAGCAAAGTGGCGGGGCGTCAAGGAGCAGAGAAGTGAAGGCGTGTGCGGGCGATGCGATACTTTTTATGGAAAATTTCTGGCCTCTTTTTTTACTTCTTGCTTGACTTTTTTGCATCTTACTGGTAACCTTAATGGCAAGTGAGATTATCGTTGAAACATTCGTAAATGTACATTTTGGCATGGATTTTTGGGTGTCCAAGCGTTGGTCGCGTTGCCAGGAAGGAGGTGAAATGACAATAAACAAAAAGGTGGTTTTGATCGTAGGGGGGCTCCTTCTGTTGTTTGTCGTGGTGCCGCTTTCGTGGGTGGCGGTGGAGAGCGGCATCCAGGCCACGGCAGGGGAGCGTTTTTGCGGGTCGTGCCATGTCATGCAACCCATGGTCGCGGCGTATCGTGAATCGGTGCATGGCGGCAATAACGCCGTGGGCTTCAAAGCCGAATGTACGGCTTGCCATGTTTCCCATGCCAACCCGATGGCATATTTGTGGAGCAAATCGGTAAGCGGCACGACGGATCTCTTGGTGACCTGGTTTAGCGACGAAACCACGATCGATTGGCAGGCCAACCGGGCTCGTCATGATGAATACGTGTACGATTCGGGTTGTTTGAAGTGCCACAGCGATCTGGCCGCCGTAGCGCCGGGTCCCCACAAGGCGTACTTTGCCGGCACCATCACCGCGCAGTGCGTGGATTGCCACGCTGATGTGGGGCATCACAATCTCAACAAATACTTGCTGGCAGGAAAGTACAGCCGTTGAGCAAGGTTCGCGTTCCCATTTCCTTTTCATGAGGAGGAGGTATGCACCACAAAAACAAATCGCTTATTTTCTTGCTTGTAGGCCTTGCGATATTGGTGCTTGGCGCGGTGGTTCTGGCCGGTTGCGCCAAAGCGCCGCGTCGGGCACCCCAGCCGACGGTGGCCGCTGCGCCTCATGCGCAGGGATTGACGCCTGAGGCCAAGGCGTGCATCGATTGCCACGCGAAGGAAACGCCGGGCATCGTCAACGATTGGGACCACAGCAAACATGCTCAGGCGGGGGTGACGTGCCTGGATTGTCACGAAACCACGCCGGATTCCCCGATGTTATTGAAAGACATCAAGGGGCACGAGAACGTCAAAGCCTCGCTTTCGATGCTGGTGCCGCCTTCGACGTGCGCCAAATGTCACCCCAACGAGGTCAAGCAGTTCGATGCCAGCGGCCATCACCGGGCGGCGTTGCAGGTGGAAAATAAAGACAAAATGCAGGCTCTCATCCACCACCATGAAGGGCGCGACTTGGAGGGGCTGGACGGCACCACAGAGGAAACGGGCTGTGCTCAATGTCATGGTAAACGCATCAAGGTGGATGAGCATGGTATCCCGACGGCGGACACTTACCCGGCGGCGGGGATTGGCAACATCTACCCCAATGGCGAAGTGGGCAACTGCACCGTGTGCCATACGCGGCATAAGTTTGACATTGCGGAAGCCCGCAAGCCGGATGCTTGCGCAACGTGCCATTTGGGGCCTGATCACCCTGATATTGAGATCTACCAAGACACCAAGCATGGGCAGATCTATGCAGCTGAAGGCTCGACTTGGAAGTGGGACAGCCCGCCCGGTGATTGGGAACCCGGCGATTACCGGGCACCGACTTGCGCCACCTGCCATATGAGCGGAATCGGTGATTTGAAACCCACGCACAATGTCTCGGAGCGGCTGTACTGGAACGCGTGGGCGCCCCTCTCCAAGCCGCGCAACTCGGATGATCCTATGTCGCCGTTGACTGGCCATGCGGAGCAAGGGCGTGCCGAGATGAAGCAGGTTTGTCTCCAGTGCCACTCGTCGGCAATGGTGGACGATTACTTTGCCAGTGCCGATAAAGGCGTTGAGCTGTACAACAAGGCCTACTTCGAACCTGCCAAGCAGATGCTGGATGAGCTGAAGGCTAAAGGTTTACTCAAGACCGATAAGTGGGCACCTTGGGATGACGAGTTCCAGAATCTCTATTACCATCTCTGGCACCATGCTGGCCGTCGCGCCCGCCAGGGTGCTTTGATGGGTGCTCCCGATTGGGCTCACTGGCACGGTTTCTTCGAATTGCAGCAGATGCTGGACAAGATGCAGGATATTTACAACTACCGCATGGAGACAGGTGAGATCGAGAAGCCCTGACCCTTTGGGTTGACCAACAACCAAGCCCCCGCATCGCGGGGGCTTTTTCGTGGTTTCTACTTTGTGGAAAGTTTGGTACACTTGCTTTTGGAACACCCGATCACGGGTAAGGGAGTGCGCGATGGACGCTGAAACAACTGTGCCGGATGGTGAGCAATCGGTCGACGCGTTGTCTTACGAACAGGCCTTTGCCGAACTGGAAGCCGTGGTGAGCGCGCTGGAGCGCGAGGAGCATTCGCTGGAAGAATCCCTGGCGCTCTACGCCAGGGGGCGGGCGCTATTGGCGCATTGCCGTCGGCTGCTGGAGCGGGCCGAACTGCAGGTGCGGATGCTGACCGAGGAAGGCACCCTGACCGACCTCTCGGCAGAAACCAGCGAGGGGTGACCCATGCAGGCTTGGCTGCACAACGCTGTTTTTTGGTCGGCTGTGTTAGCGTGGCTGTTGGCGCAGGGGGGCAAAGTGCCGTTGGGCTTTTTGCGCACCCGTCGGTGGGATTGGGGCTTGTTGGTCAGCCCGGGTGGGATGCCCAGTTCGCATTCGGCGCTGATGTCGGCAGCAGCATTTGCCGCCGGCCTGAGTGAAGGCTTTGGTTCCCCTTTGTTTGGTGTGGCCGTGGCGTGTGCTGCCGTTGTGATCTACGATGCTACCGGCATTCGCCGTCAGGCGGGGGAGCACGCCACGCTACTCAACCGTATCGTGCGGGATTTGCAGGATGGGCGGCTATGGGATGGCGACGCTTTGCGAGAGGTGTTGGGGCATACCCCATGGGAAGCGTTTTGGGGCGTGCTCTTGGGGCTGTTCTCGGCCTGGGTGGTATGGCGGTTGTGGAGGTAGAAACCGTCTCTACCTCGGCCTGCTTCGGCGCGTTTGGGCGTATAATGGTGGAAAGTGAGTGTGCCCATGCGAATGTCCTCTGTGCAAAAGAACACCCGTGAGCAAATTTTGGAATACTTGAGCGCCCATCCGGTGGCCTCGGCGGCGGAGATGGCGGCGGCTCTGGGTGTCACCGCGGCCAATATACGCCATCATCTGGGGCTTTTACAGGCGCGGGGGCTGGTCACCCGCACGGTGCAACGGCGTTCGGGGCGGCGGGGCCGCCCGGTGAACCTGTATCGCCTGACGACGGCAGCGCAGCAGCCTTTCCTGGAGCCGCTCACCCGCGCGCTGTTGGAAGCCCTGCGCGCGGAGGGCGCTGACGCCTTTGTGGAGCGTTTGTGCGTTGTGGTGTGTGATGGGGGTGTGAGGCCTCACGGGCGCACGTTGCGCGAGCGCCTGCAACATGCCATGCGCCAGTTGGAGGGGTGGCATTTCGAGCCCCGCTGGGAAGCGCATCGCTACGGGCCACGGGTGGTGTTTCATCGCTGCCCTTATGCTCCCCTGGTGGCCGATTACCCCGAATTGTGCCGGCTGGACGCCCTGATGTTGGAGCATTTGCTCGGCGCCCCCGTCGAGCCATACGGTGAGCGGGGAACCCCTTGTGAATTTATCGTGCGGACGGGGGGGCGTAAAACGCCTTGAGCGCCTTGTGGCAGCGGGCGCTGACCTTGTGCGCCACGTCATCTTCACAATACACCACCTCTGCCCCGGCCTGGGCAAGCAGGGCGCGGGCATGGCGGGCATGATGCAGCGGCACGATCGTGTCTGCCCGCCCGTGGGCGATAAACACGCGCTTGCCTGTGAGGGGTTGCCTTTGTACCCATGCTTCCGTGTCGCGAGGCAAGAAGCCGGCCAACAAGGCCAGGGTAGCCGCGTGGCGGGGATGTTCGAGCGTGTAGAGCGCGGCGGTCGATGCCCCTTGGCTGAAGCCTATCCAGTGCTGTGTTTCCCAGGCAGGGGAAGGGAACCGGTTTGCGAGGGCTGTCAGCCAGCGGCGCAAGGCGGCGAGGGCGGGCCGGTAGGCGGCTGCCGTTGGCGGGCGGTCGTCCGGGAGGTAATCCACCCAACTGTAGCCCCCTCGCGGCGAGCGCGCCGGATAAGGCGCGCGAAAACTGACCACCAGGCTCGACGGTGGCGCCACTTCGGCGAAACGGAGCATGAAGGTTTCGTCTCCCGTCCAGCCATGCAATAATACGAAGACGGCATTGGCCGGGCCGCCCGATGGTCGGCGCAGGCGCACCACTGTATCTTCTTCCAGCGGCAGGGTGTGCCATTGGTACGGTGACGAGGTTGGGCTATGGGGCATGGCGGTCGTTTACGTCCGTGGGGGACGGGTTTCGATGATCGTGTGGTGCATTTCGATTTCCGGCGGACGGCGCAGCCAACGCCGCCAGGAGGTGGCCTTGGCGATGTCTTCCAAACTTGCCTCGGTGACTTTCCTCCCCGCTGCGACGATGGGGGTGGGGTCTTTCGGTGTGGCCAAAATGTCAACCTCGTCCACCGGCGGGAGCAAGATGACCTCGGGGCGGTCGATCTGCAAGCGGAGTAAGGTGTGATGGCCGGTCATGACCTCGGCGGCGCGCACGAAGGTATGGAAGGCGCGCGTGTAGCGCAGGCGGGAGATGATCCGCTGGAGCAACCGCAGGTTGAGGTGGATGGGGACGGGCATATCTTGGAAGCACGCCAGCGTGGGGGGCATGATGCCCAGGGCGACGGCAACCACCGGGACGCCCGGCGCCAGCAAACGCGCCAGCCTGACGGGCACGTTGTCCGTCAGGCCGCCGTCCACCAGCAGCCATTGGTTCCATTTGATGGGTGGGAAGATGCCTGGAATGGCGCTGGAGGCCAGCGCGGCGCGGGCCACAGGCCCTCCGCGCAGGAAAACGGTATGGCTGCTGAGGATATCCACGGCTACCGCACCGAAGGGGCGTTGAAGTTCTTCGAACGTCCGCTTTCCCAGGGCCTTTTCCAGCATGGCCTCGATGCCTTGCATCCCCAAGATGGAGGGGCGGTCGCCGCTGCCGCGATCGAAAATATGGCGCGGGTCGACCGATTGCAGCCAGTCTAAAATTTCGGAGGGGGAATATCCGGCAGCATAGAGCGCGCCGACCAACGCGCCGGCGCTGGTGCCGCTTACGGCTACCACCTCATAGCCTGCTTCTTCCAAGGCTTCCAGCACGCCGATATGCGCATAGCCCTTGGTTCCCCCGCCGCCTAAGGCGACGCTGACCTGCCGTTTCATGGCGTTTCTCCCGTGGGGTTGGTCGGGATGGCCACGCCGCGCCAGAAAACCTCGACAACCCAGGCGGCGGTTTCTTCGGCCACAGCGCGTGGATCGGCGACGTCTTCGCGGGAGTGGAGTACCCCGTGGAGCATGGCCAATAGCACGTTGCCCAAGGTGGCCCCCTGGGGGGGCGGCATCACCATGCCTTCGTCCTCGGCCTGGCGAAGCACTGTCTCGAACGGTTCGATGATCACGCTTGCCAGTCGTAAAAAGGGGCGCGAGGCATCCTGGTTTTGCTTTTTGGCGATCTCTCCAATGTCGCGACGAAGAGCAAAGAAGGATGCCCGCCGTTGTAACACCCATTCAGCGTATGTTGTCAGCATGGCCTGGAGTTGGGTTTTGGGATGAGGGGCGCTTTTTTGGCGTGCCTGTTCGAGCGCCTCTGCCAGTTGGGCAAGGTGATGGTGGATGACCTCCCAAAACAGGGCCTCTTTGCTGGGGAAGTAGTAGTAAAGCGCTGCATTGGTGACGTTGCAAGCGCGGGCAATATCGCGAGTCGAAACGGCTTTGTATCCCTGTTTGATGAACAGACGGGCGGCAGTTTCGAGGATGCGCTCTTTACCAACGGCGGGGTTTTTGCTCATCGGGTTTCTCGGCTTGTAAGATGTTGAACAAGTGGTAACCTCTTTACTATACCCCTGCGATACCTCTCCGTCAAGGCACCAACTTTCCCGGGGTGCACTCAAATGTTGTAGATAAGGCTATCGTATGGCCAGATCTCTCCCCACCCCCTGGCGGAGGCTGTCCTTCGTGAGGACAGCCTCCGCCTTCCCCCTCCCCTCCCTTACTGAAGGGAGGGGA
>JALSPT010000114.1 GCA_026985785.1 Anaerolineales bacterium | reverse complement strand
CACCCACGCCACCCGCTCCCACAGGCGGGGGCGTTGCAGCGCTTTGCCGACATCGTGCAGCAGCGCCGCGGCCAGGACGTCGCTCTCCCGGCAGCCGTCCGCTTGCAGCCGCCGGAAGACGCGCAGGGCGTGGGCTTGCTCGCCGGGCGGCATTTGCTGGAACAAGGCCCACAACGGCGGCGAGAGCACCTCACGCGCTGCCTGCAGCGCCGCCTCGTCAGGGCGGGCGGTCAGTGCGTGCCAGGTTTGGCGCAGGCGGTAGGCTATCCTAAGAGCAGGTTTCCGAGCAGGCGGGTTGGCCATACGACCACCCATTGCAGCACATCCAGGTGGAACCAGGGGAGGACGAACAGCACCACCAGCAGGAGCGGCACGGCGTAAGGCTGAAGGGGCGCGAGGTAACGCTCCCACAGGTTGGGAAAGAGTCCGGCGATCACCTTGTCGCCGTCCAATGGCGGGATGGGGATAAGGTTGAAGAAGAACAGCAACAGGTCGAAGAAGACCACGCTTTGCAGAAAGGCCATCAGCAACCGCCCCAGCGCGCTGGCAGGCCCAACGGGCAGCAGCAGATGGTAAAGGATGGCCGCGAGGACGGCAATGAGCAGGTTGCTCAGCGGGCCTGCGAAGGCCACCCAGAAATAGGCTCGGCGGCTGCGTAATGCCCATGGCGAAACGGGCACCGGTTTGGCCCAGCCAAAGCCGCTCAGCAGGAAGAGCAGCGTGCCCCAGATGTCCAGATGGGCGAGGGGGTTGAGGGTCAGCCGTCCGGCGCGGCGAGGAGTGTCGTCGCCAAAGCGGGTGGCCGTCCACGCGTGGGCAAATTCGTGAATCGGAAAGGCCACCATCAGGATGGCCAGCCGAAAAAGTGTATCCAGCAGGTTAGGAAGTACCAGCATGGCGGGATTATATCATGGGGGGATGAGAGGTAGTATAATAGGCGGCGCTGGGGCAGGTGCTCCACGCGATAGACGATGCCGATCTTCGACTTTATGAGGTGCATGATGGACACAATGATTACGATGATTCATGGCCGTGAGATTTTGGATTCGCGCGGCAACCCCACCGTGGAAGTGGAGGTGGTGTTGGCCGATGGCAGTTGGGGGCGGGCTGCTGTGCCTTCCGGCGCATCGACCGGCGTGCACGAGGCGCTGGAACTGCGCGACGGCGACAAAGACCGCTATGGCGGCAAAGGTGTGCGCAAGGCGGTGGAAAACGTCAATACCGTCCTGGCCGAAGCGTTGGTGGGATGGGACGCGACCGAGCAGAAGGCCATCGACGAATACATGCTGGAGATGGACGGCACGCCCAACAAGTCCAAATTGGGGGCGAACGCCATTTTGGGCGTCAGCCTGGCGGTTGCCAAAGCGGCGGCCAATGCGCTCCGCTTGCCGCTCTATCGCTATCTGGGCGGCGTGTATGCCCACGTGCTGCCGGTGCCGATGATGAACATCCTCAACGGCGGCGCGCATACCGGCTGGCAATCGGTCGATTTCCAGGAGTTTCTCATCATGCCCCTGGGCGCGCCCAATTTTGCCGAGGCGCTGCGCTGGGGCAGTGAGATTTACCACACGCTCAAAGGCGTGTTGAAAGCCAAAGGCTACTCGGCGCTGGTGGGTGACGAGGGCGGTTTCGCACCCCGGCTGAAGGCCAACGAAGAGGCCCTTGAGGTCATCCTGGAAGCCATCCAAAAGGCAGGCTACAAGCCCGGTGAAGACGTGGCGCTGGCGCTCGACCCTGCGGCTTCGGAGTTTTACAAGGACGGCAAATACGCTTTGCCGTTGGAGGGTAAAACCTTCTCCGCGGAGGAAATGGTCAAATTCTGGGAAAAGTGGATCGAGCAATACCCCATCGTTTCGCTGGAAGATGGCCTGGCCGAGGACGATTGGGACGGATGGAAGATGCTTCAAGCCGCCTTAGGCGACAAGGTGCAACTGGTGGGCGATGACCTGCTGGTGACCAACCCGGAGCGCATCCGCCGCGGTATCCGCGAGCAAACCTGCAACGCCCTGCTGGTCAAACTCAACCAGATTGGCTCGCTGACCGAGACGCTGGAAGCAGTGCAACTGGTGCAGCGGGCTTCATGGAACGCGGTGGTTTCCCATCGCTCCGGCGAGACCGAAGACACCACCATCGCCGACCTGGTGGTGGCGTTCAACATTGGCCAGATCAAGACCGGCGCCCCTGCCCGCTCCGACCGCGTGGCCAAGTACAACCGCTTGCTGCGCATCGAAGAGGAACTGGGCACCACCGCGGCTTACGCCGGTTGGCAGGTGTTGCGGAAGTGATGCTCTGCTGACGACAACGCTCGCTCGGGGCGCAACCGCTGCGCCCCGTTTCCTTTCTCCTAAGGAGGCCTATGGCTGGCAAAGACGACGATCTGGTTTTCAACCTTTCCGGTAGCCTCGACCCCAACGACCCGCTGCATCAGTACCAGATCATGTTCAACGAAATGTTGGACAAGGCTGCCCCGCCGGAAGAAGTGCAGGTGGAGCGGCTGGAAGCGATGGTGGCGCCCGACGGACGTCGCGTGCGGGTGCATATTCGCCTGACCATGTACCGTTTTCGCCCCCACCTGGTCGTCTCGTTGCGCGCACCGGATGGCGAGACCGTGGCCGAGTTGGACGTCATCGAGCCTATGTCGCCGGCGATGGATTTCACCCTCCATGTCCGTCAACCCCAGCCGGGCGACTACACCCTCCATGTGGATGTGCGCTATCCAGTGCCGGAGCACATGCCCAAATCGCCGGAGGAGCAGCGCATCAGCCACGGCGAACTCAAACCCTTGCCGCCCATGCGCACCGTCGCCGAGCGCAGCCTGACGCTGCAATTGTTGGACTGAAGCATGGATCTGCCGCCCCTGTTTCTCGACCGCATGTCCCGTTTGTTGGAAGCGGAAGAGTACGCCGCTTTCCGGGAAGCCCTCCAGGGGCGGCCTCACGTTGGCCTGCGGGTGAACACGCTCAAATGGGAGGTGGCCGAGGCCCGCGAGCGGTTGCCTTTTGCGCTCGAACCGGTGCCGTGGTGCCCGGCGGGGTTTCGCGTCACCGACGGCAGCCGCCCCGGCAAGCA
>JALSPT010000113.1 GCA_026985785.1 Anaerolineales bacterium | reverse complement strand
GCGACGCCGCCTTGGCAGGAGGGGTGGCCGATGAAGTCACCGGTGTGGAGGTGGGCGCCGGCAGGGACGCGGCCCTCGTCCGCGATGTGCAGGTAGAGGATGTCCCAGCCGGTTTGCTCTTTGCCGTCGCCGTCCAGATCGAGCATCACCACGCCGTTGCCGGAGCGCACGACCACGCCTGGGGCGACCGCGACCGCCCACAGGCGGGAGACGCCACAGCCGCCGTGCACCGAGCCGGGGGCGAAGTCCAGCGCGGCGCGGGCGCCATCGTGTTCCCATGCGCCGTGGGGACCGCCGGTGAAGTACCACACGGTGCCTTTCTGAATGGGCAAAATCAGGCGTGGTTGGGTGAGGTTTGGAGGGTAGAGGGGTTCGACGGTATAGGCGCGCGCCCAAGGGTCGCCAAACATGCGGGCGTAAAAGGCGGGGAATCCGTTTTGGGCATCCATCTGACGTCGCCACGCGGCGGCGTTGGGGCTCACCTGGGCGAAGAAATAGGCCAGCGCCACCGTGCCGGCGTTCAAATCGGGGGCCAGGCGGATGCTGCTGCCATCGCCAAAGGTGAGGCTGGTGAGAAGTCCTTCTCGCCACCCGTAGTAACCGATGGAGAGTTGGTTGACTGCCCACGCCAGTTGGCGGTACAGGCCTTGGTAACGCTCGCTGATGTGTCCCAGGGGATAATCTCGCTGGAGGTCGGTTTGGGGCTGGCTGAAAACCCATTTCCCTTGATATTCCAGCAGAGCAAGCAGCAGGCGCGGGTTGATGGAATTGTTGAGGGCGATGTTGGCCACAATGTCGGCACCGGTGGTGGTGCCGGTGCTTTGCAGGTATTCGTGGTAGGTGGAGAGAAAACCCGCCGTCTGGGCAACGTAATCTCGGACGCTGAAGTCGATTGCCGAGGGGGAATACACGATTTCGCTATCGGGGATGAGGTGGATGTTGGAAGAGGTCTTGCCGAGGCGGCGAGGGATGATCAGCATGATGTTGGGCGAGAGCAAGCCGGTGGGGGAGAGAGGGGTATTGGCCTTGATCTCGTCGGGATGGACGCCAAAGCGCACGGCCAGGGCGGGCAATGTATCGCCTGCCTGGGTGTAGTAGATGTATGGGGGGCGACGAGTGGGATCGGGGGTGGGGGTGGCGGTGGGTGAAAAGGCGCCCGGTGCCCAGATGGTGGGCGTGACGCGCGGCGTGGTCGTTGGGACGTGAAGCGGCACCGGGGTGGGAGTGGGCACGTGCCATGAAGGTGCCTGAGCCAGTGCCGTGCCGCAGCCTGTGAGCAAAAGGCTCCCTATAAGCAGCCACCACCATCGGAGATGTTTCATCGTGGTCAGATTATACCGCCGTTGTGGTGGCATGTCTCATGCACGCTTCATCCTGCGGCCTGTGTTATACTCTATTCTTGTTGGGCAAGAGGTGCATTTCATGGGTTATTCTCCATTACCGCATCGCTCCCGGCGGCGAAGTCGGGGGCTGAATTCGATGGCTTTGATGTATGCCCTGTTGGGGGTGGCTGCTCTGAGTGCGTTGGGGGCAATGGGAGTGCTGGCAGCCACGTTGTTTGGCGGGCGCTCTTCGGCTTCGCCTTCCCTTGCTATGCAAGGGACGCCGCAACCGACTTTGGTGTTGCCGCCGCCGTGGGATGGGAAAGAGCGCATCAACGTCTTGCTGCTGGGGGTGGACGACCGCCCGTGGGACAAAAGTTGGGGCCCGCCGCGTTCGGATACGGTGATTTTGCTGACCTTAGACCCGGCTTCTCGTACGGGGGGTGCAATTTCTTTGCCGCGCGACCTGTGGGTTGATCTGCCCGGTATTGGGGAACGTAAACTCACGCAGGCTTACGCTTTGGGCGAGGCTTACTATGGCGCGGGGCAAGGAGCATTGTTGACAGCCCAGGTGGTAGGGAAGTTGCTGGATGTGCCTGTCCACCACTACGTGGTTGTCAATTTCCAGGCGTTTATTGACTTTGTCAATGCCATTCACGGTGTGAAAATCGACGTCCCGCAGCGGATGGCGCTGGATGTTTTCACCGCCGACGGAAAGCGGTACGATTATCCCCTTTATCCCGGCGTTCAGGTGCTCGATGGGGCGCTGGCGTTGGCCTATGCGCGCAACCGTTCCGTGGGCGGCGATGGGGACTTTGGGCGGATGCGGCGCCAACAGCAGGTGTTGGAAGGCGTGCTTCAGCGCCTCAAAGACCCTCGTGTGCTGGCCGAACTGGCCGTCAAAGCACCCTTGTTGATGGACCGCTTACGGGATAGCCTCCACACCGACATCTCGGTGGGAGACGCACTGAAACTGGCTCGCCTGGCTGCCGAGATTCCGCGCCAGAATATCCATCTGGCCATCGTGGACCAGCGTGAGGCCACCGCGACGTTCAAATGGGAAAATGGGGTTCAGGTTTATGCTCTCGTGCCCGATCGGGAGAAACTGCTCGCCGTGCGCGACCGGGTGTTTTCCCCTCAGCCCGAACCGACGCCTACTCCTGCGCCTTTGACGCCTACACCTGCCGCATCGCCATCGGAGGCGCCGGGCGCTGTTGCTGCATCTTCGCCCACCCCTCCTCCCTCGGCGCCTGCCGCCGTATTGGATGAACATGCCCGGTTGCAAGTGGCCAACGGGACGGCGGTGAACGGCTTGGCATGTCGCACGGCAAGATGGTTGCAGGCGCAGGGTTTCCCCGCCGTCGAGGCCACCAATGCCGATGGCCGCTACGCTCAGACAGCCCTCGTCGTTTACACGCCCAAGCCGCAGACCGTGGCTTTTTTGCAAGATTTGTTCGGCGTGGATGCCTCTCGCGTCCGTTACCGGGCAGCCTCGTCGCCTCAGACGGATGTGGTGATCGTGTTGGGGGACGACTGGGCGCGCAGCGGGCGGGTGGCTGGACTTTCGTGTAGTCCTTAGCCATGCCTGCCGAAACCCTGCGTGGTACGGTCGAGCGAATCACGTTCTACAATGCGGAGAACGGTTATACCGTCCTTCGTTTGCGCCCTGCCCGCCCCTTGCGGGGGATGGGGCGCGATGGGTTGGTCACCGTGGTGGGGGAATTGCCCGAGGTGTCGCCTGGGGAACATCTGGAA
>JALSPT010000112.1 GCA_026985785.1 Anaerolineales bacterium | reverse complement strand
GCCCTCTCCCCCGCAGGCGACGGCCTCCCCAACGGAGGCTCAAGCAGAGCCTCAGGTGAGCACGCCGGCGCGGACGGGAACAGGCCAACCGCCGTTGACGGTTACGCCGCGGCCTTCCCCCGTAGGCACCCCGCGCGAGATGCCTGCCCCCGGCATCCCGCCCAAAGTGCGCCGCACGCCGCTTCCCTTCCCCCAGCCGGGCGATGAGGCGCTGCTGCGGTCGCCGGTGTACCTGAGCGCGCTGCACGTTGAAGCCGCAACCGGTGGCAAAGTGCTTTTGCGCCTGAAGGGCAGTTTGCCCACCCCGTGCCATGCCTTGCGCGTGGCCGTCACCCGTTTGCCGGGGCGGATTGAGGTGCAGGCGTATAGCGTGGTATCCCCCACCCAGGAGTGTGCTCAGGTGTTGCAACCGTTTGCTCAGGAGGTGAAACTCGGCCCCTTCCCGGATGGGGATTATGAGGTGTTCGTCAACGGTACGGCTGTGGGCAAGGTGCGGGTTGCCCATTGAACACAAAGCAGTGGGCGGAGCCACTGGCTCCGCCCGTACTTTTTGGTGAAAAAACGCTTACTGCCCGCTCATCGTTTGAGCCGCTTGGAGCAGGCTTTGGACGACCAACTTGGCCGATTGAGCGCGATGAGGCGTTTGCCCCACGCCGCTGGCTGCGGCCAGCGCCTCTAACGCGGCTTCCATGGTGCTGTGGCCGCTTTGCGAGGCTTGCAAAAAGGCGCTGCCTGCGCGCAGCACGTCGCCCAGATCCAGCCCGTCGCTGAGCCCGCCGCTTTGCTGTTGACCGCCGGTCAGCGCGCCGAGCAACCCGCCAAGCAAGTCACCAGATTGTGAGGGGGCGCTCGTTTCTTGTTGGGGCTGTCCGCCGCCTAACAAGGAGCCCAGCAAGCCGCCCAGCGCACCGCCGCCGGTGGTGGCTGCGGCCTGGTTGTTGGGAGAGGGGGCAGAGCCCAGGAGGGCTTGAATCAGCAAGGGCAAGGTTTGCTGGGTTAGCGGCTTCCCCTGGAGTTGTCGGGCGCCCTGGGCCATGGTTTGCGCATAGGCGCGGGCCGTGCCGGTTTGTTGCTGGCTTAGCAGGCGGCTGGCCTGCTCCAGGATGGCGGCGGGTTCCAGGTTGGGGTTCTCTTTGGCGACTTGGGTGACCAGTTGAAAAACTTGCACGATGTGATCGCCGTGGTCGTGGTTGTGCGTATCGGCGGCGTTGAGGTCTGCGCGTTTTTGATTTAGGGTTTGGGTCACTGCTTCGAACAGTTGCGCCAGGTTGAGTTCGCTCATCGTTTACCCTCTTAGTGCTTAGCCCAGTTTGGGGATTTTGAGTTCCTGGCCGGGGAAAATCTTGGCCGGGTCGTCACCGATGACGTGTTTGTTGGCCTTGTAAATTTCCGTCCACAACGCAGCGTTGCCATAATATTTCAAAGCAATGGCGCTCAGGGTATCGCCCTGCTGCACCGTGTAAACCGGCGGAAGGGAGGCGCGCTCGGCCTGACGTTGGGCAATTTCTTGCTCTTTTGCCTTGGCCTGGAGCATTTCCAGGGCTTCCTGAGCCTTGCGCTGCTTTTCGGCGCGCTTGGCTGCTTCCTCCGCAGCCTGCTTGGCGCGTTTGGCGGCCTCTTCCGCGGCGCGTTCGGCTTGCAACTCTTGAATGCGCTTGCGGTCTTCGGCCAGACGGCGCTCGAATTCGCTTTGAGGATCGGTCGGCTTGCTCATCATGTTCTCCTTGAGTGGTTGAGGCATATCTTGTCTTGCAAATATTTGGGCTCTGCAATGACTTATTGTAACACAAAAGGTCACCTTTGCAGGCAAAAAAGAAAGCGGGCAGGAAGCCCTGCCCGCTGGTTGGGGCTAATGCAGGATTTGCGAGAGGAAGAGTTTGGTGCGGTCTTCTTTGGGATTGGTGAAGATCTCTTCCGGTGTGCCGCTTTCCACGATTTGTCCCTGGTCGAAGAAGTACATCCGGTCGGCCACGGCACGGGCAAAACCCATTTCGTGGGTTACCACCAGCATCGTCATGCCGCTTTCGGCCAGTTCGACCATCACGTCAAGCACCTCTTTGATCATTTCGGGGTCCAGGGCGGAGGTGGGTTCGTCGAACAGCATGATCTTGGGCTGCATGGCCAGGGCGCGAGCGATGGCGACACGCTGTTGCTGGCCGCCCGACAATTGGCCAGGGTATTTGTTGGCCTGGTCGGGGATGCCCACCCGTTTGAGCAATTGCAGCGCCACTTCTTCCGCCTTTTCTTTCGGCCACTTGCGCACCTGGATGGGAGCGAGCGTGATGTTTTGCAGCACTGTCAAGTGGGGGAAGAGGTTGAATTGCTGAAACACCATCCCCGTTTCCATGCGGATTTTTTCGATGTTGCGGATGTCTCGGCTGAGTTCCGTGCCGTCGACGATGATCTTGCCCTTTTGATATTCTTCCAGCCGGTTGATGGTGCGGATGAAGGTGGATTTGCCCGAGCCGGAAGGCCCAAAGATGACGATCACCTCGCCTTTGAAGACTTCCATGTTGATGCCGCGCAGAACGTGAAAATTGCCGTACCATTTGTGCACTTCGTGCGCCAATACGATGGGGAGTTTGCCTTGCTCGATGGCCGCGCTGCGGTCTTCTTCCGAAAGGTTGAGGATGTCTTCGGGGGTGGTTTTGACTTGGACGACCGAGGATTCACTCATTTTTGCCTCCAGGTTTAGCGTTCACCCACACCTAAGGCCACCTCCAGGCGGCGGCTGGCGTAGGACATGGCGTAACTGAATACCCAGTAAATCATTGCGATGAAGAGGTACACCTCCCGCTGGTGGCCGATGAACTCGGGCTGCGCCAGCACCGTCGAGGCGATGCCCAGCAGGTCCAACAGGCCGACGATGGCGACCAGCGAAGTGTCTTTGAACAGGGCGATGAATTGCCCCACGATCACGGGGATGACGTTGCGGAGCGCCTGGGGGAGGATGATGAAGACCATGGTTTGAAAGCCGTTGAGGCCCAGCGCCCAGGCGGCTTCGTGTTGCCCTTTGGGGATGGCTTGTAGGCCGCCGCGCACGTTTTCGGCCATGTAGGCGGCGGCAAACAGGATGATGCCGGCCATTGCCCGGAGGACGTTGTCGATTTTTATCTGCGGTGGTAAGAAAAGGGGCAACATCAGTTGCGCCATGAAAAGGACGGTGACCAGGGGCACGCCGCGAATGATCTCAATATAGAGCACGCTGAAGAGTTTGACAATCGGCAGTTTGGATTGTCGCCCAAGGGCGAGCAGGATGCCTAAGGGGAAGGAAACGGTAATGCCCACCACGGCCAGCAGCATGGTTAGCAGCAAGCCGCCCCACAGGTTGGTCTTGACCAGTTTGAGGATGGGCTCGACGCCGCTGATGAGGAAGATCAGGATGGGGAAGTAGGCCAGCAGCAAGATCAACAGCGGGCGGCGCATCCGCCGAGGCTGCCAGATGCCTAAGGCCCAACCGAGCAGCGCCGCGACGGCGAAGATCACCCAGTTGATCTTGGAGGTGGTGCTGATGAAGGGTAAGGCTGCCAATGCCAGGGGGATGAGCAGTAAGAACGCCCCCAGGCGGCGCGCTTTCGGTAACCAGATGGCCCACGCCAGGCCGGCGGTAAAAGCCAGCAGGTGCAGCGCAAGCCAGATGCGGAAGATCTGGTCGGCGGGATATTGCCCTACCATGAATAGCCGCAGGTTGACGACGACGACTTGCCATTCGGCCTGTTGGAAAGCCCAAATCAGGGTGGGCTTGAGAATGGCGTAGACAATGTAGAGCGTCACCAGCGTCAGCAGGCTGTAATACCATGTGCTGAAGAGGTTTTTGTGCAGCCAGCCCAAAATGGTGTAGCGCTCGGTGGGCGGCGCGAGCACTTCGCCTTCGGTGTATTGTTCGGGTTCTCGGTTCATCATGGCTTATCGCTCCACCAGGCGGATTTTCTTGTTGTACCAGTTCATGAACACCGAGGTCGCCAGGCTGAAGGAGAGGTACACGGCCATCATCAATACGGTGACCTCTACCGCGCGCCCGGTTTGGTTGTGGATGGTGCCGGCCACCGAGTACAGGTCGGGGAAGCCAATGAACACGGCCAGCGAGGAGTTCTTGGTCAGGTTGAGGTATTGACTGGTCATTGGCGGTACGATCACCCGTAACGCTTGGGGAAAGACCACCAGGCGCAGCGTTTGAAAGCCGGTCAATCCCAACGCGCGGGCGGCCTCAACCTGCCCTTTGGAGACCGATTGAATGCCTGCCCGCACCACCTCGGCGATGAAGGCCGCCGTGTAGAAGACCAGCCCCGAGAACAGCGCCATGAATTCCGGTGTGAGTTCCAGGCCGCCAACCGTGCGGAGGCCTTTGATTTGTGGCGTGTCCAGTGCCAAGGGGGCTTGATGGGCAAAGAGGACGAGCCCTACCCAGCCGAGGAGGGCAATGCCCAGAAAGGTCAGCGTGGACCAGACGCTCACCAGCGGCATCCGGCCTGTGCGTTTGCCGATCAGGGTCAGCCGCCACCAGACGATGGCCGCCACGATCAGCCCAACTGCCAGAATGTAGAGGTAGAGGTGCCAGGTGGCCGTCGGCTTGCCCCATGGCATAGCGACGCCGCGATTGCTGAGGATGGTCGGGCCGGGCAAGATTTTTGCTTCTTTCAGCCTGGGGAATTGGAGGAAGACACCGGTGTACCAGAAGACCAACAGCACCAGGAGGGGAATGTTGCGGATGAATTCGATATAAAGGCTTGCCAGTTTGTTGAGGAGCCAGTTGGTCGAAAGCCGCATGACGCCGATGATGATGCCCAAGATGGTGGCAAAGATGATGCCGAGGAAACTGACTTCGATGGTATTGAGGATGCCCACCAGGAAGGCACGACCGTAGGTGCTGCTACGGCTGTAGGGGATGAGGTGTTCGCCGATGTCGAAACCGGCGGTCAGGCTCAAAAAGTGAAAACTGGGCAGCAACCCGCGCTGCGCCAGTGCCGTAATCATGTTGTGGTACAGATACCACAGGAACGCCACCACGGCTACAAGGAAAACGATTTGGGCAATCCACTGCAGCACCCGTTCGTCTCGCCAAAAAGGGACGCTGGTTTCGTTCATGCCAACCTCCGAGGACGGGTTCGGATAAAACAAAAAGGGAAGGGGAGCGCCTGAGGCGCTTCCCTTCCCGGTAATGCAAGGTTACCGAATGGGCGGAGCGTAAAGCAGGCCGCCATCCTTCCACGAGGCATTCAGGCCGCGCGGCAGGTTGAAGGGCGTGCCGGGGCCGAGGTTGCGATCGTAGATCTCGGCGTAGTTGCCCACCATCTTGATGATGTTGTAGGCCCAGTCGTCGCTCAAGCCCAGTTTCTGGCCCATTTCGCCTTCCAGGCCGAGGAATTTCTTGACATTGGGGTTGTTGGTGCTGGCTTTAATCTGATCGACGTTCTTGGAGTTGATGCCCATTTCCTCGCCGGTGAAGGTGGCGAAGACGACCCATTTGATGATGTCGAACCACTGGTCGTCGCCCTGGCGGACCACCGGGCCCAGCGGCTCTTTGGAGAGGGTGATGTCCAGGATCACATGGTCGTCGGGGTTCTTCAAGGTCACACGGCGGGAGACCAGGCCGGATTTGTCGGTGGTCACCGCGTCGCAGCGGCCTTCTTCGTAAGCGCCAAACACCTGGTCGGCGGTTTCGAAGACCACGGGGGTGTAGTCAATGTTGTGGGCGGCCATCTGGTCGGCCAGGTTCAGTTCGGTGGTGGTGCCGGTGGCCACGCAGATCTTGGCGCCTTCGAGGTCTTCCAGTTTGGTGATGCCGCTGTCCTTGCGCACCATGATGCCCTGACCATCGTAGAAGGTGGTCGGCGCAAAGTTGGCACCCAGTTCGGTGTCGCGGGTCAGCGTCCAGGTGGTGTTGCGGATGAGGACGTCGATTTCGCCGGTCTGCAGGGCGGTGAAGCGTTCCTTGGCGGTCAGCGGGCGAAATTCCACCTTGCTGGGGTCGCCGAAGATGGCGGCAGCCACCGCGTGGCAGAAGTCCACATCGAAGCCTTTGTAATTGCCCTGATCGTCCACATAGCCGAAGCCGGGCAACTGGGCGTTCACGCCGCAGATCAGGTAGCCGCGGTCTTTCACGGTCTTCAGCGTTTCGCCAAAGCCGCTGGGGGACTCTCCGCCCTTTGCGGGGGCCTGCACGGTGACGACGACGGTCTTCACAGCCTGGGGCTGGTTGCTCTGGCCGGTACTGCCGCAAGCGGCCAAAAGCATACCGAGCACAACCAACACCCCTAAAAGATAGAACACGCGCTTTGTCATACGACCTCCTCCTTAAGAGAAAATGAAAGTGGGAGTTACTTGCCTTAACCCCGTCCGGCCTTGAACGATGCTTGACAACAAGCCGCAAGGGGGATGAGTAAAGTATAGAAGAGAAGGGTTGCTGCCCGCAAGGTGCCTTTTGCGCTTGTTTATGGTTTTTTTATATCTGAAGGTGACAAGGTACGCCCGATAGGCGCTACGCGTGCCCCGGTCAGCCGAATGAAGTCTTTCACCGCCAGGCGCACATTCAGCCCTCGCTGTCCACCGGAAACGTGGAGGAAGTCGGCTTGGGTGGCACTTTCATCCAGCAAGACGGTAAAACCGCGCCCCAGCAGCGCCAAGGGGGAAATGCCGCCTGCCAGCAGGCCGGTCAGGCGCTCGGCTTCTTTCTGCGAGGGCAGAAAGACCTTCTTTTCCCCGACCGCTTTGGCCACGGCTTTCAGATCGACCTCTTGCAGGGCCGAAACCACGGCCAGGATGGGTTTGCCTTGCTTCCGGGTGACCACGATGGTTTTGAAAACCCGTTCCGGCGGCACGTGCAGCAGGCGCGCGGTTTCCAGCGCCCCCAACTTTTCCGGCGGCAGTTCGTAAGCCGTGTAGGGCACGCCGCGCTTCTCCAACAGACGGGTAACGTTGTTCTTTTTTACGGCGGCCATACTTCGAAAATCTCCGTGTTGCCAGTCTGAAACACCTTGTGCCACAAAATGCCGTTTTCCTGGGCGAATTTTTGTAAGCCGGGGCCCGGATAGTAAGCCCGTTCCAATTGTCCGACGATGATGTAGCGCACGCCGTACTTGCGCAGGAAGGCGAGGGCTTGTTGCGGGTCGGTGGTGGTGTAGAATTGGGCGATTTCGGCAACCCGTTGTTCCACCCAGGTAGGATCGACCACGCCGCGCTGCTGGCGTTCGTGCCAGTTCCATCCCACCACGCCGGGCAGGCCGGTGTAAATGGTGAAGCGCGTGCCCCAGCGGTATTCCACCGTGTTGCCTTCGACGATGACCGGGGTGCCTAAGGCGTGTTGCTGTAGCCAACGGATGGCGGCGTAATCCTGGCTGAGGTCCATGTCGGCGTTGGCGTCGAAATAATGGGCGTAGCGCATGTAGGCCATGCCGTCCAGGGTATGCGGGGCTTCGGGCGCCATGCGGTCTTGCATTTTTGCAGCGCCGCCGAGCACGGGGAACAGCGCCGCTCCCCACACCAAGGCGGCGAGCGCAACTCCCCAGCCTTTCCGCAGGCGCGGGCGCTGACGGCAGGCCGTGGCCATCAGGTCTCCCAACGCCACCGCCGCGGCGATGCTGAACAGCGTCCACACCTGGAAGTAGAACTTGAACACCGTGTTCATGCGGGCGATGTCGCCGGCCAGGACGACGATTTCCACCAGCAGGGTCAGCGCCAGGCCGGCGCCGAACAGCACCAGCACGATTTGCCGCGGCAAGGGCTGCCGGGGGCGCAAGAGCAGCGCGCCGACCCAGGCCAGCAAGGGCACCACCAGCCAGGCGATGGGGGCATGAAAGCCCACGGCGATTCCCACGGCCAGCGCCGCGGTCAGCACGGCAGCGCTCACGCCCCAGGTGCGTCCTTGCTTCAACCACCATGCCAGCCCGGCCACGGCGGGCGTTTCGGCCAGCCAGCGGCGCGTTTCCCACAGCAGCCAGGAAATCAGCACGAAGAGGAACAACCCCCAGTGGACGAAGTACGATGCCAGCGGCGTGTGGGTGCCGTGCCAGATGCCGAATTTCGTATAGCCCTGCTCGTACCAGCGGGCGTAGGGTTGGTAGAGCAGCAGCGCCAGCGCCACCAGCCACGCAGCCGCGGCCAGCGCCCGCCCGGCGCGGCGCTTCCACCCGGCCTGAGAGGCGCTTTGCCAGGCCGCATACGCCGCGGCCAGCGCGCCCAGCCCCAGGTAGGTCGGCAGATCCCACGTGTTGGTGGGGCGCAGCGCGCCGATGACCAGCCCGCCCCAGACCAGCGTCCCACTCCACCAGCGCCAGCCCGGCTGATGTTTCCGCGTCCAGAGCACCAGCCCCACACTCCACAGCAGGGCGAGTAGGGTGAGCCCCAAAGCCATCAGATGGGCGTGCAGGTCGGCATAAAGGAAGGTAAAGAAGGGAAACTCGGTGATCGGCTCGACTTCACCGGGGGCGGGGATGGCGCGGCTGGGTAGCCAGTACCAGTCGCCGATGCCGTAAGGCAGGTGCGCGCCGCTCAAGACGTGCAGGAAACCCACCACGCCCCATCCGATGTGCTGCAGCAGGTTGGCATGGGCAATTTGGCCGCCGGGCGCCACGGTTTTCTGGAAACCCTGCCACAGCATCTTCACCGTGCCCAGGTTGCCAAGCAACACCAGCGCGACCGCACCGGCCAGCCCCACCAGGCGCGGCCGCGGGCTGCGCCTTCCCCAAGCGGCATACAGCCCCCTGGCCAGCGCGAACGCGACCAGCGCCACCGTGGCGAACAGCGTGGGCAGCACCAGGTTGTAGGCAAACGCCGGTGCAATACCCAGCAACTTGACCGGCATCCCCACCAGCACGAAGCCCCAGTAGTAATAATTGATGTAGCCGTGGGCAAACCACGGGTCGTAAGGCGGGAAAGTGGCGCTTTTCAGCACCGCGGTGAAGTACGACAAATCCATGGGCTTCTCGCCGCCTTTCCACGGGTGCCACAGGTCGGGGTTTTGCCAACGGATGTACAGATCCAGCAGGAAGAAGGCCAGGAAGAAGAGTTCCGCCCACAGGATTTCGCGCTTGCGCCGACGGATTTCGTCACGCAGGCCGCGCCATTGCAGGCGGGCGGCCAGCGCCGAGAGGGCGGCCAGCGCCAGCAGCAGCCCCAACAACGCCCCCCGGCTCACCCGCAGCCCCGCCGAACCCCACAGCCAGGCGGCGTAGGCAAACAGCAGCATCCCCGCGAGGCGCGCCGCGGGGTAGCCGCCATCGGGGAAGGCGCGCATGAAGGGGCGCAGCAGCGGCCATGCCAGCCAGCCCAGCAGCAGGATGAGCAGATACCAGGCCACCACCCCCAGCGCCTCCCAGCGGTTGAGCGGGTTGCCCTCGGGGAACAGGTGCCGGAAAGTGCCGCTGATTTGCTGCAAACCCCAACGGGCGGGCGGTAGCAGCAGGTTGGCGGGGTGGGGCGGCGCTTCCCCCGGCAGGATGTGCATCACATGATCCAGATCCACGCTGCCCAATACCGCGCGCACATGGGCGGCGTTGTAAGCCTGCCAGTTCTTGCGGAAGACGAACACTTTGGGGTGGTCGTACACCGTGAAGGCTTCTTCCGCCGGTTGGTCGTTGATGCGGATGCCCCCCAGCGTAGGGTCGGACTCGAACACGGCGACCAGGTCGTAGCCCAAATCGCCGTGGAAGGTGCCCACCTGGGCCACATCGTAGCAATGTTCCACCGTCCACCACGCCGGGCAGCCCATCAGGTGGCGGTAGTAGGTGTTCACCAGGGGGTAACGCTCCGGCAGGCGGGGCAGGCTGCCCCACTGGCGGCTGGAGGTGATGAAAATGTAGTCCGCCCCGGCGAGGATGTTTTCCATCCGCCCGCGTTTCTTGACGTCGTCGTCCCAGTACATTTCGAAGTTCAGCCCCTGGTAGATGCCGCCGAAGGGGTCGTAGCCCGCCATGCGCAGGGGCAGGCCATCGTCCCAGGAGGTTTCGTTGGCGACGGCAGGGCCGAGCACCCATACCCGGCCGCGGTTCACGCTCAGGGTGAGGGTGTACGGCGCGCCCTTCTTCAGGGTGACGGCGGGCAGGGCGATGGTGAGGTTTTGGGGCGCGGTTGCGGCGGTGGGCAGGGGCGTCGCTTCCAGCGTGGTGGTTACCGGGGGGGTGGATTGCCCCAAGGTTTCCAACGAGGCGGTGAGGCGCAGGGGGACGACGTCTTCCGGTGTGACGGCCACCAGACGGTAGAGGGACACGGCCTGCAGCGCGCCGCTGGCGCGAGCGGTGAAGGTGATGCTGAGCGGCGCGTCAGGCTCCAGCACCTGGTCTTTGGGGACGGGCAGCAATTGTGGAACGGCCTCCCCTTCGGGCGTGCGGATGGTGAGGGTGACCGGGCCGGGGATGTGCCGGAACATCCATGCCGTGGCCGCGATGCGGGAGTGCGGGCGGTGGTAGATGCTCACGAAGGCGAAAGCCCACGCTGCGGTGAGGCTCAGCACGACCCCGATGCCGAGCACGACGGCCAGGCGCTTGCGACGGCTAGGAGCGCGATCCAGCAGCCGGACGCCCAGCCAGGCGGCGATGATCGCCAGCCCGGGGTAAACCGGCAGCAGGTAACGCATGGTGGGGTTCCACAGCGAGGATTGCCAGGCGAAATAGAGCAGCGTCCAGCCCCACAGCAGGGCCGCGGCGGCGGATTCGCGGCGGCGCGCCAGCCGCCAGCCCATCCACGCCGCGCCGGCCCAGGCCGCGAGGCCAAAAGCCAGCCCCGTGCCCCACAGGGTGAGGTTTTGCCCGGCAAACCACCACGGGCGGCGCGCCCACTGCATCGCCGGGGGGAAGTCGGCACTGCCGCTGGCCTGGGCTTTGAGGGCTTTCAGGTTGGCCAGCCATTGGTGATCGATGCCGCTGAAGAAGCCCGGCCCGGCGAAGGCATACGGTTGCAGGATGCGGAAGGTGAGCAGCGAGACCAGGCCGCCCATTCCCAGCAGACCAAACAGCCACGGCGTTTGGGCGCGCTGCTCGGCGGCTTCGTAGCGGGCGAAGCGTATCAGCGCGGCGGCAGGCAGCAGCACGGCCACCGGTGCGGCGCTCACTTTGGAGGCCATCGCCGCCCCATAGGCCAGCCCGAAGCCCAAAAACAGCGGCCAATCGGCTTGGAGAGGGCGTTTGCCGGGTTGGCGGGCGATCTCCACCGCCAATACCACGCTGAGGAAGGTGAACAGGTTGAAGAAGTTGTCCACCGTGAAGAAATGGGCTTGCTGAATCTCGGTCACGGTGAACGCGCTCAGCGCAGCAGCGACCAGCCCCACACGGCGGTCGAACAGCCGCGCCCCCAGCAAGTACACCAGGAAGACCAGCAGCAGATCGGCCAGGGCGGAGAGGGTGCGCCCGACGAGGTGAATTTGCCCATAGCCGGTTTTGTGGACCGCCTGAGCGACATAGCGGGTCACGAACAGCGGCAGCGTGCCGTACACATAGAAGCCAAAGCCGCGGTTGGCGGGGTTGAGAGAGGAGTGGGCAGTATCGAAGTACGCCCGCAGGCTATCCACCGGCTGGATGGCACTGGCGACCATGGTGAGGAAGCGCTCGTCGGGGTGCAGGTGCTGCTCGCCGTCCCAATTTTGGCCGGTGACGCGCAGATAGAGCGCCAAAAGGAGCACGAGCACCAGGGCGGCTTCGTATAGCCAGGGCGCGGGTCGGTGGCGGAGCGCGGAGCGGGTTTTCGGGGAAGGTGACGTGTTCATGGCGGCGAAGCCCTCATGGCACGGTAAAAATCACGAAATCCTTGCCCGGCACTGGGCTGTGGTGCAGGCGCTGGATGCCGTTGGGGTACAGGCGGCGGAGGGTGTTCAGGCTATCGGCATCTTCGGGCTTGAGGATGAACAGTTTAGGCGGCGGGATGCTTTGTGTGCTTTCCAGTTGTTGCGGTGGCAGAGCGGTGTCGGGAACGGATGGGAAGATGCCTGCGTTGATGGCCACCAAGCGGGTATCGACCCAGTAGGGGTAAGGCACCACCCAGGCGCGATGTGGGTCATTGCCTTCGGCCACGAAAGCGTGCACCACCGCGCCGATCTCGCTGGTGTTCCACGCCCCCAGGCGGAACTCAT
>JALSPT010000111.1 GCA_026985785.1 Anaerolineales bacterium | reverse complement strand
GCGGCTCCACGAGGTCATTGGCGAGGCGTTGGCGGCTTACAACGCGGACGTCCGGGCGCGGCGGTTCCCTGCCGAGGAGCATACGGTCACGATGAAGCCTGAAGAATGGGAAGCGCTGCTGGAAATGTTGGAAGCGTGATGGTCGAGGCGATGCCGCGCGTGGGCGACGGGATGAGTTCCATCTGCATCGTGGGCACAGGCGCGCTGGCGATGCTCTTCGGGGCGCGGCTGAGCGCCGCGGGCTATGCCGTCACGCTGATGGGCGCCTGGCCTGAAGGACTGGCTGCCCTGCGGCGCGAGGGCGTTCGGGTGGTTGGCGAGAGGCAGACCTATCGGGTGAACGTCGCCGCCGGGCCGCAGGAAGCGCCGCCGTCCCGTTATGTGCTGGTGCTGGTCAAAGCCTGGCAAACCCGCCGGGCGGCCCGTTGGCTGGCCGAGTGCCTGCTGCCGGAGGGGGTGGCGCTGACGCTGCAAAACGGGCTGGGCAACGCCGAGGTGCTGGCCGAGGCGTTGGGAGCGGAGCGGGTAGCCGTGGGCGCGACGACCACAGGCGCGGCGGTGGACGCGCCAGGGGTGGTGCGCCCCGGCGGGGAGGGCACGGTCACACTGGGGGAGCATCCGAGCGTGGTGTCCCTCGCGGCGGCGCTGCGAGCCGCTGGCTTTTCGGTCGAGACCGTGTCGGATGTGCGCAGTGTGTTGTGGGGAAAACTGGCGGTCAACGCTGCCATCAACCCCCTCACGGCATTGCTCGAAGTGCCCAACGGTGCTTTGCTGGACGACCCGGCGGCGCGTTTGTTCATGCGTCGTGCTGCCGAAGAGGTGGCTGCCGTCGCGGCGGCGCAGGGTATCGCGCTGCCGTATCCTGACGCCCCTGCCGCGGCGGAAGAAGTCGCCCGCCGCACGGCGCACAACCTTTCGTCCATGCTGCAAGATCTCCGCCGCGGCGCACCTACCGAGATCGATGCCATCTGCGGCGAAGTTGCCCGCCGTGGCGAGGCGGTGGGGGTGCCCGCGCCGCTCAATCGGGCGTTGTGGGCAATGGTGCGGGAAGCAGTACGCCAACGCTCGGTTGCGCCTCGTGAGGGCTGAGGTCTGTTGTCCACCCTCGTGCTTACACCGCCAATTCGTACGACCAGATGGGCAGGATGCCTTGCTCGCGGATGTATGCCTCGGTTGCCGGCGGGAAATCGTAAGCCACGAAAAGCAAAAACGCTTCCCGCCCTTCCGCCTCCGCCAGCCGCCGCGCTAAGCGCAAAAAGCGGTCCACTTCCTTGCGGGATGGCCTTACTTTGACTTCGCCGAGGATGAGCACCTCGCTGCTGTTGTGCCTGCCGTGGCCGTAAATGTTGATTTGCCGCTCTTTACCACCCACCCGGACGTAGCGGCGAACCAGCCTGCCGACCACTTCGATCCCTTCCTCGCTCAGCCGTGCGGGGAGGGATCGGAAAGCCCGGTCTTCCAGGGTGTACCCCACGGCGTTGGAAACGCCTTCCACCCGTTCCCGCAGCGTCCGCACTTCTCGGCTCAACAGGCGGATCTCTTCTTCGGTGCGCTTTTGCGCTTCGATCAACTCGGCCACAGTGGTTTCGAGGCGCGTCAGGCGCTCTTCAGTGCGCTTTTGCGCTTCGGCAAGTTCGTTGACCCGTTGCTCAGTACGCTTTTGCGCTTCGGCGAGTTCGTTGACCCGTTGCTCAGTGCGCTTTTGCGCTTCGGCCAACTCGGCCACCGTATGCCCTAACTTGGCGACAATGGCTGTGAGTTCGGCGAATTCCGCCTGGGTGACTTGCTGGGCCAGTTGTTCCCGTTGCCGCTCCATTTCTTCGATGAACGACAACAGGACGTCACGCAGCGCCGGATCCAAAGTGGTCAATTTCCGCACCAAAGTTGCACTGATAGGCATCTTGCTTCTCCTTATGCATGCCAAGGAGCAGGCAACGATCCTGACTTGATGAAATCCTGCGTTCTCTCTTCATTATACCAGCCGTCATTGTGCATCGTTCGTCCAAAACACCTCAGGAGGTTTTTCTCATGGATGTCGTAACGACGCTGGAAGAACTGTGGCAGGCTCGCGCGGCCTTGCCCGAGCCGCTTGGTTTCGTGCCCACGATGGGCTATTTGCACGATGGCCATCTCTCGTTGGTGCGTTGTGCGAAACGCGACAACCGCAGTGTGGCCGTGAGCATTTTCGTCAACCCCACCCAGTTTGGCCCCAATGAAGACCTGGAAAGTTACCCCCGGGACTTGGAGCGAGACCTGGCGCTGTTGGAGGCGGAGGGGGTCGATCTGGTGTGGACGCCCACCGCTGAGGTGATGTATCCGCCGGGTTTCCAGACCTGGGTGGTGGTGGAGAAAATCACGCAGGTGTTGGAGGGCGCTCGCCGTCCGGGGCATTTTCGTGGGGTGACCACGGTGGTGGCCAAACTGTTCAACGGCGTGCAGCCCCAGCGGGCTTATTTTGGTCAGAAAGACGCCCAGCAGGCGCGCGTCATCCAGCAAATGGTGCGGGATCTCAACTACCCGATCGAGGTGGTGGTGTGTCCCATCCGCCGCGAGCCGGATGGCCTCGCGATGTCCAGCCGCAATACTTACCTCAACCCCCAGGAGCGGAAGGCCGCTACGGTGCTCTATCGCGCCTTGAGCGCGGCCAAAGCCGCTTTCGAGCAGGGCGAGCGCGATGCCGACCGCTTGCGCCAAATCATGGAAGACATCATTCGTGCCGAGCCGCTGGCGCGCTTGCAGTATGTGTCCTGCGCCGATCCGGAGACGTTGGAAGAACTGCACGGTGAAGTGGAACAGGCGTTGCTTTCGATGGCGGTTTTCGTGGGCAAGACCCGCCTGATCGACAACATGTTGCTGGGCACCGGCAAGGAAACTTTTTGAGGCTACGATGCTTTTGGTGATTGATATTGGCAATACGAATATCACGCTGGGGGTGTATCGTGAGGGGCAAGCGGGGCCCCGCTGGCGCTTGGCCACCGACCACCGCCGCATGCCTGACGAATACGGCTTGCAGTTTCTGGGCCTGCTGAATCACGCCGGCATAGCCCCTCGCGACCTCACCGGCGTGTGCATGGCCTCGGTGGTGCCGCCGCTCACCAGCCGGGTGGCCGAAGCCTGCCGCCGCTATCTCGGCCAGGAGCCCTTGGTGGTCGAAGCCGGTGTGCGCACCGGCGTGCGCATTCGTTATGACGACCCGCGCGCCGTTGGCGCAGACCGCATCGTGGACGCCGCTGCGGTGCAAAAACTGTACGGCGGGCCGGCCTGTGTGGTCGATTTTGGCACCGCGACCACCTTCGACGCCATCTCGCCCGAGGGCGATTATCTCGGAGGAGCCATTGCGCCGGGTATCGGCATTGCTTCGGAGGCGCTGTTCATGCGCGCCGCCAAATTGCCGCGCGTCGATCTGCGCCGTCCCCCCAGCGCGATTGGACGCAACACCGTCCACGCGATACAATCGGGCTTGCTCTTTGGCTACGTCGGCCTGGTGGAAGGGCTGGTGGCGCGCTTCCGCCGCGAACTCGGGCCGCAAATGAAAGTCATCGCCACCGGTGGGCTGGCCGAAGTCATTGCCGAAGAAACCGCCGTCATCGACATCATCAACCCCTGGCTCACCTTGGACGGCCTGGTCATCATCTGGGAACTCAACCGCTAACCCCTCATGCCCCTTCCTGCCGAAGACCACGCCTACTTCCTGGCCCTCCAAACCCGCACCGGCTGGGGGCGCACCTTGGCCCGCTTTGTGGCCTGGAGCCTGCCGCCCGCCCCCACGCGCATCCTGGATGTGGGCACCGGGCCGGCATTGGCCCCTGCGCTGGCGGCGCAAGCAGGCCACTTTGCCGTCGGGTTGGATAGTGACGCGGCTATGTTAGCGCAGCGCCTGCATCCGCCGGGCGTGCAGGCCGTGGCCGAGGCGTTGCCCTTTCCCGATGGCGCTTTTGGCCTCACCTTGGCGGCCAACGTGCTCTATTTGCTGGATACGCCTTTGCCTGCCTTGCGGGAAATGGCCCGGGTGACGGCGCCCGGCGGGCGGGTGGCGGTGCTCAACCCTTCCGAACGCATGAGCGTGGCGGCGGCAACGGCTTTGGCCGACGAGCGCGGGCTGAGCGGCCTGGCGCGGGAAACTTTGCTCAACCTGGCCGCGCGAGCGGAAGCCCGTTACCGCTGGAGTGCTGCCGATTTGGGCGCCCTTTTTGCCCGCGCCGGCCTGCGCCTGCGCGCCACCCGCTTGGCGATGGGACCCGGTTTGCTGCGCTGGGCGTGGGGCACCCGTTCTTGGTAAGCGAAAGCAGGCGTACTTGTGGGAGAACGCCGATGACACGCGTTTACCTTGGTCTTGGCTCCAATCTTGGCGACCGGCTTGCCCATCTCCGATGGGCACGCGAGGCCATTGCCACACGTTTGCAGGTGGTCGCGGCTTCCTCCTTGTACGAAACCGAACCGTGGGGCTATGCCGAGCAGCCTGCTTTCCTCAACCAGGTGCTGGCCGTCGAAACCGCCATTCCGCCCCACGCTTTGTTGACCTTCCTCAAAGCCATCGAGACAGCCCTGGGACGTAAGCCCACCTTTCGATACGGACCGCGCATCATCGATCTGGACATTTTGCTCTATGGCGACTTGGTGCTGGAAACGCCGCACCTCACCATCCCCCACCCGCGCCTGCATCGGCGGGCTTTCGTGCTCGTACCGCTGGCCGAAATCGCGCCGGACCTCGTTCACCCCGTTTTGCAGCGTTCCATTGCCGACCTGCTGACTGAGGTAGAGGCCGGCGGCGTAACCAAATATCACCGCTCCCCCTAATTCGTCATTCGCCATTTCCTTTGCGATGCTCCTCTCCACCCCTTCCCCCCTCGCGAAAGCCTATGGCGCGCGTGATCTCTTCCAAAACGTCCGCCTGAGCGTGCCGCAGGGCGCGCGCATCGGCATTGTTGGCCCCAACGGCGTGGGCAAGACGACGCTGCTGCGCATCCTCATCGGCGAGGAGGAGCCCACCGAGGGGCGGGTGCAGCGGGCGAAGGGGCTGCGCATCGGCTACCTGCCGCAGAACCCCGAGGCGTTGCTTGACGAAACCACCGGGGAAGTCGCCGTCTACGACTTTGTGGCCGAGGCGCTGGCCGATCTGCGGGCGCTGGAAGCGCGCCTGCACCATCTGGCCGCCCATCTGGACGACGATGCCGAGGCCCTGCGCCGCTATGGTGCCCTCCAGACCGAATTCGAGCGCCGCGGCGGCTATACCTATCAGGCCACCCTGAAGCGCGTGCTCCAGGGGATGGGCTTTCGGGGCGACGAAGCCCGTCGCCCCCTGCGCCAACTCTCCGGCGGGCAGCGTACGCGGGCTTACCTGGCCCGCTTGCTGTTGCTTTCCCCCGACCTATTGGTGCTCGACGAACCGACCAACCATCTCGACATCCAGGCCGTGGCCTTCCTGGAGGGTTTTCTGAAGCAGTATCCGGGGGCGGTGTTGTTCGTGTCCCATGACCGCTACTTTCTCGACCAGGTCGCCCAGGTCATCTGGGAACTCAGCCCCTCGGGGTTGGAAGCCTACCGCGGCAATTACAGCGCCTACGTGGCCGAGCGCCAACGCCGCTGGGCTGAACGCCGCCAGCGGTGGGAGGCCGAACTGGAGCGACTGCACAAAGACCTGGCCTACATCAAGCGCAACATCGCCGGGCAGAACACGGCACAGGCCAAAGGCCGCCTGCGCCGCCTGAGCCGGGCGGTTCTGGCGCTGGAAAAAGGCGGCCTGCAAGCCCTGAACGCGGCTTCATGGAGCCGCCTGAGCGCCGAACTGGACGTCCACGCCACGGTGCTCCCGGTGGCCGAGGCCGAGCGGCGCTTGAAGGCGTTGCGTTTCCCCGAGGCGCGCCCGCCGGAACTGCACCTGCGGCTGGAAAGCGCCCGTCGTTCCGGCGACATTGTGCTGCGCACCCGCGGCCTGGCTGTGGGCTATGCCGACGCCGCCCAACCGCTCTTTCGCGTGCCCGACTTGATGCTGCGGCGGGGTGAGTGTGTGGCGCTCATCGGCCCCAACGGGGCAGGCAAGACCACTTTCCTCAGGACCATCCTCGGCGAGCAGCCGCCCTATGCCGGCGAGGTGGTGCTGGGTGCTTCGCTCCGCATCGGCTATTTTGCCCAGGCTGCCGCCCAACTGCGCCCGGAGGACACCGTGCTCCAGGCTCTGCTGCGCGCCGCGCCGCATCTCACGCCCGCGGAGGCGCGTCAGCATCTGGGGCGTTATCACTTTGGCGGCGACGCGGCTTCCCGGCGCGTGGGTGCCCTTTCCGGCGGCGAGCGCAGCCGTTTGGTGCTGGCGCAACTTGCCCTCAGTGGCGCGAACTTCCTCCTGCTCGACGAGCCAACAAATCACCTGGATATCCCCGCCCAAGAGGCGTTGCAAACCCTGCTGGCCGATTACGACGGCACCATTTTGCTGGTCTCCCACGACCGCTACCTCATCCGGGCGTTGGCTTCGCAGGTGTGGGAAATCCGCCCGCAGGCGGCGGTGCTGGGCGTGTACCCCGGCGGCTACGATGCCTACCTCGCCGCCCGTGAACGCCAGGCCGCCTCTGCGGCCAAGATCGCGCCCCCAAAGGCCGCCCGTACCCCATCCGCTGCCCCTCAGGGGCTTTCCAAGAACCAGCGGCGGCGCATCGAGCGAGAAATCAGCCGGGTGGAAGAGAAAATCGCCACCCTGGAAGCCGACCTGGCCGCGCTGGAAGCCCGCCTGGCCGAGCCGCCCGCCGACCCTGCCGAGGTGCGCCGCCTGGGCGAAGCCTACGCCGCCAAACAGGCCGAACTCGAAGGCCGTTACGCCGAGTGGGAAGCGCTGCATGCCCGCTTGGAAGAATGAGGGGAAACGAAAAAGCCGCAGCGTATGGCTGCGGCTTCGACGGTTGCCGGAAGGGGGTTAATCGTACACCGGTACGTTCCATTCCCGATATTTGGCCACTTTGCCGCGCACGACGGCGTCGTAAAGATCCTTCAGTTTGGCGGTAATTGGCCCCATCTGGCCATCGCCAATCGGGCGGTGATCCACCTTGGTCACGGCAGTGACCTGCGCCGCGGTGCCGGTGAGGAACAGTTCGTCGCAGATGTACACCTCGGTGCGGTCGATGGGGCGTTCCACGACCTCGATGCCGAGTTCTTCTTTGGCCAGTTGGATGATGGTGCGGCGGGTGATGCCTTCGAGGATGTTTTCGTACACCGGCGGGGTAATCAGCACGCCATCCCGTACCATGAAGATGTTTTCGGCGCTCCCTTCGGAGAGATGGCCGTCTTGGGTGAGCACCAAGGCCTCGTCGAACCCGGCGCGCAGGGCGTCGGTCTTGATGAGCGCCGAGTTGACGTAGGCGCCTGAGATCTTGCCGCGGGCCGGGATGGTGTTGTCGTCGATCCGCCGCCAGCCGGAGATGGTGACGTGCGCGCCAGTGTCGTTGCTGACATAACGGCCAAAGGGCACGGTGAAGATGGTGATTTCGTCGGTCATGTCGTGGCATTTGACGCCGATCATCTCATCCGCTTTGTAAATCAAGGGGCGGATGTACATGTCTTCGTGAGCGTCCTCGGCGCGCAGCAGTTCTTTGAGCACCTCGGTGAGGCTTTCCGGCGTGTGGTCGAATTCCATGCACAGCAACCGCGCCGAGCGCAGCAGGCGCTTGAAGTGGTCGTAAGGGCGGAAGAGGAACAGTTGCCGCTCTTCGTCGTTCCAGTAAGCCCGTACACCGCCAAAGGCCGCGGTGCCGTAGTTCAGGGCATGGGTCATCACGCCTACTTTGGCTTCGGAATACGGGACGATTTTCCCCTCGAAATAAGCAAATTTGGGCAGAGCCATGATGCGCCTCCTTACACGGTGGGGAAGAGGGTGAGATGGCGTAATTATACCTCGCCCGCGGCTGATATAATGGGGCGAGTACGAGATACTTGTTTGGAGGAGCGTTTGAGGCAGCCATGCCGTCAGAGCGTCGGGTTTTCGTTCCGCCGCGGCAACGCGGGTTTTTCTTTCAAGTGGGGCTGGCGTTGGGGCTGCTGGCCGCAGCGGGGGCGTTGTACTATCGCGCTGCGCTGCTGCCGGTGGGCGGTGCGTTTTTGGGCTTCCTGGCCGCTGCGCTGGCGCTGACGGTGCCGATTCCCTTTTTGCTCTATGGGGCGTACGCGCTGCGTCGGGCGGAATATGCTCTCGACCGCGACCGCGTGGTCCTTCGATGGGGGTGGCGGGTGGAGGAAATCCCCATGCCTGCGGTGGCATGGGTACAACCGGCGGCGGCGCTGGACGCACCTCTGCCGCTACCCCGCCTGCGTTGGCCGGGGATGTTGCTTGGCCGCCGTCGGCGGGGGGAGGTGGTGCTGGAGTTCATGGCTTCCGAGGCCCGCGCGCTGGTGGTGGTTGCCACCGAGGGGGGCTGGTTTGTCATCTCACCGGCGGATGTGGAGGGCTTTTTGGAGGCCTTTCGCCGGGCGGCGGAAGAGGGCTCGCTGGAGCCGGTGGCGGCGCGCTCGCAGCACCCCATCGGGTGGCTGGCTGCCGTGTGGCGCGATCGCCTGGCGCGCGCCCTGCTGGCTGTGGGCTGGGCAACGGCGCTGGGCGCGTTGGTGTGGAGTAACCTGGCTGCCTCGGGGCTGGCCGGCGTCGGTGGGGGCGATGGCAACGCGCTCGACCGAGCGGTGCTGCTGGCAGTGGCGGCGTGGTTGTTCCAAGGGTTGAACCTGGGGCTGGGGCTGTTTGCCTATCAAAGCCCTCGGCGGCGGGCAATGGCTTATCTCGTCTGGTTGGCGGGTGCGGTGGCCGGGGCCGGCTTTTTGGCCTCGGTGGGTGTGGTGTTGCGCGGGGGTGGGGGATGAGCATGGGGGCACAATTGCTGCTTGGCGTGGTGGCGGCGGCGGGGGTGGCATGGGGGGCGTGGCGCGCCGGCGCGCTGGCACGCAGCGGCGCGTGGGCGGCCTTCGGCGTCGGCGCGCTCATTTTCGGACTGGGTGGTTGGTGGTGGGCGTGCTTGTTGTTGGTGTTTTTCTTTTCTTCCAGCGCCCTTTCACGCCTGGCGGTGGCTCGCAAGCGTGTGTTGGGGGAGAAATTTGCCAAAGGCAGCCGCCGGGATTGGGCGCAGGTGCTGGCCAACGGCGGGGTGGCGGCTGCATTGGCCTCCTGGCATGCCTGGCATCCTCACGCCGCCTGGGCATGGTCTGCCTTTGCGGGCGCGCTGGCTGCCGTCAACGCCGATACCTGGAGCACGGAGATCGGTGTGCTCTCCCGCCGAGCGCCGCGCCATATCCTCAGCGGGAAAACCGTGCCCCGTGGCACCTCGGGCGGCGTGTCGTTGCTCGGTTTTGCGGCTGCGTTGGGCGGCGCGCTGCTGATAGGCTGGTGTGGCGGTATGCACACGTTGAATTGGCGCACGCTGTGGGCGGTGGCGGTTGGTGGGTTCGGCGGTGCGCTGTTGGATTCGGTGCTGGGCGCTACCGTCCAGGCTGTTTACTTCTGCCCCCGTTGTGAAAAGGAAACCGAACACACGCCGCGCCACACTTGCGGCGCGCTCACCCATCACCTGCGTGGCTGGCGGTGGATGGACAACGACGTCGTGAATTTCCTCGCTTCGGTGGTGGGCGCGTTTGTGGCTGCCCTGCTGGCGTGAGAAGAGGCGCCGAAACCAAAAGCGCCCATCGGAACTTTCCGATGGGCGCTGCGCGTGTTGGCTTGCTGGGCTATGGTTTCAGGCGGAAGTTGATGAGGGTGATGTTCTCGTCGCAGGATTCGTGGGTGTCGAAATACACTTTTGGAGAGATGGGGAGACCGTTGGGGTCGGCCAGTTGGATGTAGAGCGTGTGCTGGCTGGCGATGGGGTGGTCGGCCAGTTGCAATTCGAAGCCGCCGGGGCCGAATTGCGGCGCGGTGCCGCTGATGGTGACCAGTTCGACCGGCGTGTCTGCCAGTTCACCGCGCACGATGACGTTGACGACCACCGCTTTGCCGGACGCATCCAGCACTTGCCCCGCTACGCTGAGCCAGTTGCATCCCTGGGCGCTGTGGAAGATCTTGCTGGTGGTGTAAGAAGGGGTGCCGGGTTGCAGTTCATAGGGGAAAGGGGTGGGGGTGACGTTGGGCGTGGGGGTTGGGGTGGCTGGCGGCGTTGGCGAAGGTGAGGGGGTGGCTGAGGCGAGGGGGGGGCTGGTGGGGGAGGGCGTCCACGTGGGGGGCAAGGTGACCACCGGCAAAGTGGCCGTTGGCGTGGGAAAGCCGATGACCGGCGGCAGGGTGGGCGGGGGGAAGGGGTTGAAGCCGACATAGGGGTTGATGAAAACCAGCATGAAAGCCCCCACCAGGCAAAGTGTGCTCAAAAGCACCAAGGCTGTCAGCAAGTTCCACACTACGCCGGGGTTGGTGCGTTTTTTCTTTTTGGGTTCGTCGATGAAATCTAAGGACATGATGGCATCCTCTCCACTACGGGGTGGGGGTAAGCAGGATCTGGATGGTGCTGTGGGTTCGTTGCTGTTTCAACCAGCGCTGTACGGCTTGCATCTGGAGCCGCCGACGGATGGTCGGCGAGAGGGGGCGCTCTTCACGGCCAGCCACCTGGATGATGTGATAGCCCCAGGATGTATGGATGATGTTGCTCACCTCTCCGACCTTGAGCGCAAAAGCAGCCTGTTCGATCGCCGGTTGGCTCAAGTAGCCACGGGGGAACCAGCCCAAATCTCCCCGCCCCTGCGGGTCGTAGGCTGCAGCCAGCGCCTGAAACTTTTCGCCTTGTTGCAAGCGCCGTAGAATGTTCTTGGCCTCTTCCTCATTATATACCAAAATTTGATAGACATGCACCTGCTCGGTTTCGGAAGGCACCTGAGCGGCGATGTGCTGCACCATCCAGGCGGCTGCTCGCGCTTGCCGCAGGGCGGCGAGGAACGATTTTCGGCTATAGCCCTGGCGGGCGAGGAAATCGGTCAGTGCTTGCTCGCCGCCTGCCTCTTGCGTGGCCTGCTGCCAGAGGGTGGCATCGTCCGGTGGAGTGTAGCCGTTGCGGTAAGCGCCATCGGCCAGCAACATTTGGTCGATGAGGTCGTTCAGCACCCATTGGGGTGCGTTTTCCTGGGGTGCGATTTCCGTGCCAAGTGCGCTTTGGGCAGCGCGAAAGCGTGCATATTCGGCTTGAAAGGCGCTCAGGGGGATGGGCGTGCCGTTCACCACGGCAGCCAGCGGTATGGGGGTAGGGGATGGGGGGAACGGCGTGGCCGAGGGCGACGCGCTGGGCGAAGGCGAAGGGGACGCGCTGCCTTGGGTGTGGCAGCCTGTCAGCAGGATGGCAGCCGCCAGCAACCACGACAAAGGAAGTACCCAACGGGATTTATTCATAGCGGATGGGCTCCACGCCGTCGCGCGGCGTCGGGGCTTCGCTTTGGAAGCCGCGCGGGTAATAGAACGTCTGCCGCAATTGGTCGGTCAGCGGGGCGCCAGCGGTGCGGTAGCCGCGATAAGTGCCCCAGAACTGCATCCACCGGAACCAGAAAATGCTGCCCAGGTTGCGCCACAGCACCCCCTGGCGGGTGGCATGGTACAAATCGCTGGCGACGTTGCCGGTGAACAGGCGGATGAAATCCCACAGCGAGAAGCGCGCCTCGGGGTAGATGCGCTTGAAGGCCATCGCCTCGCGCCGGTAGCGGTTGAACACCTTGCGGGGCGTCTCTTCGTGCACGTGGATGATTTCGGCCTCGGCCACGTAGGCGAGCACATGCCCCTGTTCCAGCGCCCAGCGCGCCCACGCCAGGTCTTCCAGGCCGGTGAGGGTCTCGTCGTAGGGGTGCTCTTCCCACAAAGCGCGACGGATGGCGGCGTTGGCGTTGTTGCAGAAGGGGTGCGTCTGCCGCGGGTTGGATTCCTCAGGAAACCAGCGGGCGAAGATCTGGTGCTCGGAGAATTTGGTGCGGTGGTCACCGCGCTGTTTGCCATAGGTGAGCGCCACCGCGGGGTCGGCAAACGGCTCCAGCAGGCGCTCCAGCCAGTCGGGGTAAACCGGGTAGACGTGCGCGCTGGCCATCACGATGAACTCGCCGCGCGCGTGGCGGATGCCGAGGTTGAGCGATCTGCCGAAGGTGAATTCCTCCGGGCGGATGTGCACCACGGTGACCGGGTAACGGCGGGCGATGGCCACGGTGGCGTCGGTCGAGCCGGAATCCACCAAGATGATTTCGCAC
>JALSPT010000110.1 GCA_026985785.1 Anaerolineales bacterium | reverse complement strand
ATGCTGCCGCTCAACTTGACGGTACTTTCGGGGCAGGGTATAATCTGCGCACCCGCCCACGGCGGGCTTTTTAGCGTCGAATTTGCTATCCTGCCGAGGTGTTTCGGCTGTCAACAGGAGTTCAACTATGCCCCCCTTACCTAAACGACGGGTTTCCCGCGCCCGCCGCGACAAGCGGCGCTCCCATCATGCCCTGAAGGCGTTGCACCTGGTGGCCTGCCCCAACTGCGGCGAAAAACATCTGCCGCACACCGTATGCCCTCATTGTGGCTACTACAACGGGCGCGAGGTCATTGAGGTGGAAAAGTAATTTTCCCATTTTCCTACGGTCATGGGACGGTTTCGTCTTACCGCTCCCAAACGCATCAGCCCCGCCGCGACACCCTGGCCGCTGCGGGGTTTCTTTATTGGGCGCAACATCCTTTTTCTCCGAGGTGATCATGTCGCTTTCTCCTCAACACACGGCTTTTCTCTTTCCCGGCCAGGGCTCGCAGGCCGTGGGCATGGGCAAAACGCTGGCCGAGGCCTATCCTGTTGCCCAGCAGACGTTTGCCGAGGCTGATGAAATTTTAGGTTACCCCCTCAGCCGGATTGCCTGGGAAGGCCCCGCCGAGCAACTCAACGACACCCGCAACACCCAACCCGCCCTGGTAGTGCATTCCATCGCCGCCCTTCGGGTATTGCAGCAGATGCTTCCCAACTTCCACCCGGCCTTCATGGCAGGTCATTCGCTGGGCGAACTCAGCGCCCTGATCGCTGCCGAGAGCATGTCGTTTGCCGAAGGGGTGACCTTGGCCCGCGCCCGCGGCGAAGCCATGCACGCAGCAGGTGGCGGGCAGGGCGGCATGGCCGCCGTCCTTGGGCTGGACATCCCCACCCTGGAAGCCATCTGCCGCGCAGCCAGCAGCGACGCAGAGCGGGTGGAAATTGCCAACGACAACTGCCCCGGCCAGGTAGTGATTTCGGGGCACAAAGCAGCGTTAGACCGGGCCATGGCGCTTGCCCAGGCGGAAGGGGCACGGCGGGTCGTCCCCCTGGCCGTCAGCGTGGCCGCGCATTCCTACATGATGGCCGCCGCGCAACAGGCTTTCAACCAGGCACTGGAGGCCACCCACATCCAGTCGCCCGCCGTGCCGGTCGTCGGCAACATCCACGCCCGCCCGCTGGAAACGGCCAAGGCGGTACGCGCCGACCTGCAGGCGCAACTCACCCACCGCGTCCGCTGGACCGAGAGCGTGCGCTACATGCTGCAAGCAGGTGTCACCACATTCGTCGAAATCGGCAGCGGCAACGTCCTGGTCGGGCTGGTCAAGCGCATCGAGCGAAAAACCCAAAGGCTGACATGCGGCACGGTGGAAGATTGCGCCGCCTTGGCCGCGGCTTGAACTTCGTCGTAAGGTATAATTACAACTGAAAGGAGCGAAATTCATGGAAGCCACCCTCTCACTGGAAGGAAAAGTTGCCGTCGTGACCGGCGCTTCCCGCGGCATTGGACGCGCCATCGCCCTGGAACTGGCGCGGCGGGGCGCGGCGGTCGTGGTCAACTACAACCGCGCCGCCGATAAAGCCCAGGAAGTCGTCGCCGCCATCCGCGCCGCCGGGGGGCAGGCCGAGGCGTTTCAGGCCGACGTGGCCGACTTCCAGCAGGCCAAAGCCCTCATCGACTTTGCCGTCAAAACCGTCGGCGGCATCCACATCCTGGTCAACAACGCCGGCATCACCCGCGACAACCTGATCATGTTGATGAAAGAAGAGGAATGGGACACGGTCATCGCCACCAACCTCAAAGGAACGTTCAATTGCAGTAAAGCCGCCGTGCGCCCGATGATGCGCAAGCGATGGGGACGCATCATCAACATCAGTTCCGTCGCGGGCACCATCGGCAACCCCGGTCAGACCAACTACTCGGCCTCCAAAGCCGGGCAAATCGGCTTCACCAAAGCCTTGGCGCGCGAAGTCGCCAGCCGCAACATCACCGTCAACGCCATCGCGGTGGGTTACATCGAAACCGACATCTGGGAAGGCGTTCCCGAAGAAGCACGCCAGCAAATCCTGCAGATGATTCCGCTGGGGCGCAAAGGCGAGCCCGAGGAAGTGGCTTACACCGTCGCCTTTCTGGCCTCCGACCAGGCGGCCTACATCACCGGCCAGGTCATCGGCGTCAACGGCGGGATGGCTTGAGATGGCGAATGAGGAGCAAAGGATGAGCGAAGAAACGACCACCCCCGGCACCACCACGGTTGCCCCCGAAGTATTGGTCGCCATCGCACGGCTCGAGGCGTTGAAAGTGCCCGGCGTGCACAGCCTCGCGCCTGTGCCGGGCGGCGTGAACCGCCTCCTCCGCCGCGGTGTGGACGAAGGGGTGCGGATTGTCATCGAGGACGGCGTCGTCGATGCCGACCTCTACATCGTGCTGGACGGTAACGTCAACCTCCGTCGCGTGAGCCGCGAGGTTCAAAAAGCCGTGGCGCGCGCTATTTCCGAAATGGTGGGCATGACCGTTGGGCATGTCAACGTGCACATCGAGGATGTCCACTATCCCCAACAGTAGCCCATGAAAGCCCGTACCCGTGCCCGCAGCATCGCGCTGCAAGTGCTTTACGAAGTTGACCTCAGCGGCCATGCGCCAGGCACGGCTTTGCGCCATCGCCTGGAAGAGGAGCCGTTGGGCAGCGAACGGCTGGAAAAATTCGCCCATCGGCTGGTGTTTGGCATTCTGCCCCTGCGGCCCTACTTGGACAAATACATCGCCCGCTACGCCCCCGAATGGCCGCTGGAGCAAATTTCCCCCATCGACCGCAACATTCTCCGCATGGCGCTTTGGGAAATGGCCCTCGACGAAGAAACCCCGGTCAAAGTAGCCATCAACGAAGCCGTCGAACTGGCCAAACGCTACGGTGCCGACAGTTCACCCCGCTTCGTCAACGGCGTGCTGGGCAGCCTGGCAGAGCGCCACAACGACATCCGCCAGGCCCTGCTCGCCGCCCAAGAACGGTTGAAATCCGAACCATGAGCGTATTGGGCGTAGGGCCATTAGAGCTGCTGGTGGTGCTCGTCGTTGCACTGCTGGTGGTAGGCCCGGAAGGTTTGGTCAAATTTGCCCGTCGGCTGGGGGGATGGCTGCGCCGCCTGCGGCAA
>JALSPT010000109.1 GCA_026985785.1 Anaerolineales bacterium | reverse complement strand
CCGGCGCGCACCAGCAGCGGGATGCGTTCCAGCGGGGTGGGCAGCAAAACCTGCGTGCCACCGAACAAGGGCGGTTTTTGCGGCGCGTGGAAATCGTACCACAGCCCGCGCGGCAGCGTTACAAAGCGCTCCTCCTGCCCGGGGAACAAGGCCGGGGCGACCAGCACCGCCTCGCCCAGCAGGAAAGCATCGTCCACCAGCCAGAGATCAGGGTCGCGCGGATCGTCCCACCACAGCGGGCGGACGAGGGGCAGGCCGCGGGTATGCGCCTGCCAGGCCAGGGTGTAGAGGTATGGCCTCAGGCGGCGGCGCAGGCGAAGCACGGCGCGCGCCAGGTCGGGAATGGGCGGCTCGAAGCGCCACGGCTCGCGCGGCGGCGAGAGGATGGAGGAATGCGTGCGGAAGAAAGGCAGCAACGCGGCCAGTTGCAGCCAGCGGAGATAAAGTTCGCCATCGGGCGCGCCGGTAAAACCGCCCACATCGGGGCCGCTGAACGGCACACCGCTCAGGCTCAGGCCAAGCACGGTGGGCACGGTTTGGCGCAGCGCCTCCCATGTGCTGGCGGTATCGCCCGTCCACGTCCAGGCATACCGCTGCATCCCCACCCAGCCGGAGCGGCTAAGCAGCCACGGGCGGCGGTCGGGGCGCAGGCGACGCAACGCCTCGTAAGTGGCGCGCGCCATCTGCAAGCCGTAGAGATTGTGCGCCACGCGATGGTCGCCGCCTTTTCCGTCCAGATCATGCTGGGTCGGCAAGGGCAGCGTGGCATCCCCCTGGTCCACGAAGGCCGCCGGTTCGTTCATATCCAACCAAAGCCCATCCACGCCCCATTCGTCCACCACCTGCAACTGTTTCCCCCACCAGGCGCGCCCTTCTGGCGCGGTGAAATCGGGGAAAGCGCACCACCCCGGCCACATCGGCGCGCTGACCTCCTCGCCCTCCGGCAAGCGGCAGAACGCCCCCGTCGCGTGGCCGCTGGCATAAGGTGGAAAAGCCGGGTCGCGCGCCACGGCAGGGTCGAGGATGGTCACCAGGCGCACATCCCGCGCATGGGCGCGGGCAGCCAACCCTTCGAGGGAAGGGAAGCGGCGGCGGTCGACGGTGAAAGTGCGGCGCTCGCGCATGTAATCCAGGTCGAGGTGCAGGGCATCCAGCGGCAGGTCGTGCTCGCGAAAACCGGCAAGCACGGCTTCGACTTCCTGCTGGCTGCGGTAGCCCCAGCGGGATTGGTGATAGCCCAGCGCCCAGCGGGGCGGCATGGCAGGGAAGCCGGTCAGTTCGGCCAGACGGCGGGTGATGGCCGCGGGCGAGTCGCCGGTGAGGAAATAGGCCAGCAGCGCGCCGCGCGCGAAGCGCACCTGGAAATCGTCGCCCAGGCGGATTTCGCCGTCGGCGGGGTTGTCGTAGAAAATCAGGTACGCGCCGGCGGGCTGGAGCACCCACGCGAGGGGCATGGTGATGTAAAGCGGGTCGTCGCCGGGGGTGTAACGGCCACCGGGGTCGCGGTTCCACAAGCGGTAAACGCCGGGGCGCAGGTTGAGCGGGGCCGCCCGTTCGCCGAGGCCAAAGACGGCGGCCTGAGGGTGCAGCCAAGCCGTCTGCCGCCAGCCTGCGCCGCGGCGGGAAGGCCACATTTCCCGGCGCAGCAGGCCGCCCAAAGGGGTGTGGAAAGCCAGTCCGTCGGCGGCAACCGCCACTTCCAAAGCGGCAGTGCGCAAGCGCCAGACGCCGCCGCGGTGCTGCACGGCGACTTCGGGGCGCGGCCAGGGCGGCTCGGCGGGCACGGCATAGGGCGGCGGCGCTTCACCGGGCGACCAGCGCAGGCACACAACCTCCTCGGCCAGGAAATCGACCTCCAACGCGGCGAGGGCAAAGGTCAGGCGTGCGCCGTGCGGGGTGGGCGTCACCGTGTGCAGCGCGCCCACGCCCTGCAACTTGCCGCCTTCCGGCTGCAAAGCAGCATCCAGCGCCTGTTTGCGGCGGCGGTAGCGCCAGGCGCGCCACGCATTGGCCGCCCCCACCAGCCGAAGGGCAGCGATGAGCTCGTTCCACGTGCGCTTCATGGGCAAAATTGTAACACCCTTGCAAATAAGGGAAAGGGAAATGCGCTCCGGGCGTCACCAAGCGCCGTGCATCGTGTTATCATTGGTGCAACACCATTTCGTAGGAGGCTCCCCTTGCGCCATTCACGCCACTTCACCCTTGGAGTTGTCTTCCTGCTCATCGGTCTTGCCATGTTGGGCGTGACGATGGGATGGATTCCGCCCTTTCCGGCGGCGCTTTTTGCCCAGGGATGGCCCCTGGCGCTCATCGTAGTCGGCTTGTGGCTGGTCGCGCGCGGCTGGTCGCGCCCCGCGGCAAACGGCCACACAGGGTTGCTGCTGGGCATGGTGCTCGTTGCCGTAGGCACGGCCAAATGGGGAAGTTACAATCACCTCTGGCCGGAAAAGGTCTTCTGGCCTTTCGTTTTCATCGGTTTGGGACTGGGTTTCTTGCTGCGCGAGATCCACCCATGAAACATCGAGAAGGAGGGTATCAATGATCACCACCATTCGCCAACTACTGGACAAAAAAGGACGCCAAATCTGGAGCGTATCGCCTGACGACACGGTATATCGGGCATTGGAAGTGATGGCCGAGAAAGACATCGGTGCCGTGCTGGTGATGGAAGGCGACCGCTTGGTAGGCATCTTCTCGGAGCGCGACTACGCCCGCCGCTGCATTCTCAAGAACCGCCGTTCCAAGGAAACGCTGGTACGGGACTTGATGACCGCGGACGTCATCACCATCACCCCCGCGACCACTATCGAAGAAGCGATGGAACTGATGAGCAAGCACCATATCCGCCACCTGCCGGTCGTCGAAGGCGACAAGGTGGTGGGCGTGGTCTCCATTGGCGACATCGTAAAAGCCGTCATCGAAAACCAACAACACCTCATTTCACACCTGGAAAACTACATCACCGGCGATCCCGGCGTCACGGCGTGAGACCTACGACCGCGCTCCCCTGCGCCCTCATGTCGCAGGGAAGCGTTTTTACAAAAGGGAGAACATCCACCCCCCGCTCATCCGTCGCCTGCCAACCTCAATTTCGTTTGACAAATTTCCCTTTTCAGGTACAATGAAGGCAATGAACATG